>FZLS01000139.1 GCA_900197625.1 Rhodobacteraceae bacterium Water-Bin34
CAACTAGAGGTCAACTATTTGGTGTTACTAAATTAGCATATAATCCTAAGAAAGCTGATAGAGACACGCTTTATAAAGCAAGGATTAATCCTCTCGTTTCTTTCCCTGGACAGGGTACAATGTTATTTGGAGACAAAACATTATTGAGCAAGCCAAGTGCATTTGATAGAATCAACGTAAGAAGATTATTCATTGTAATTGAAAAAGCAGTAGCTACTGCGGCTAAGGGACAACTCTTCGAATTTAACGATGAGTTTACACGAGCTCAATTTAGAAATCTTCTTGAGCCATTCTTAAGAGATGTAAAAGGAAGACGTGGTGTTACAGACTTTAGAGTCGTATGTGATACTACAAACAACACAGGTCAAGTAATTGATGCTAATAGATTTGTTGCTGATATCTTTATCAAGCCTTCAAGGTCTATTAACTTCATCTCACTTAACTTTATTGCAACAAGAACCGGAGTCGATTTCTCAGAAGTCGCCGGTAGTTAATTAGGAGAAGAATAATGGCAATTTTAGGCGTAGACGATTTTAAATCTAAGCTAGTAGGCGGTGGTGCACGTTCTAACATGTTCAAAGTAACATGTAACTTCCCTGCTTATGCTCAAGGTGACGTTGAACTATCTTCCTTCATGATTAAGGGTGCTCAGTTTCCTTCATCAGTCGTGGCTCCTGTCCCTGTATTATTCAGAGGCAGACAACTACAACTAGCTGGTGACAGAACTTTTGAACCTGTAACATTAACAGTGATTAATGATACTGGTTTTGAAGTAAGAAACTCATTCGAAAGATGGATGAATGGTATTAGCGAACATAATAATAACACAGGTCAAAGTAATCCTACGGATTATATGGCTGACATTATTGTTGAGCAGTTAAACAAGCAAGGCGAAGTAACTAAGACTTACGATATGCGTGGTTGTTTCCCAACTAATCTTTCAACAATCGAACTTTCATACGATAATGAAAACCAGATTGAAGAATTTACAGTTGAGTTACAGGTACAATATTGGGAGTCTGGAACTACTTCTTAAAAGCTTTATAAATAATATTAAACGAGGGGAGTTAATCTCCCCTCCGATAATATATTGAGGTAAATAAAAAATGGCAGAACTTTTTGGATTTGAGATCAATAGAAAGGGGCAAAAGCTTCCCGAGCTTCCTTCTTTTGTTCCAAACACTGACGAAGACGGTGTTGGCGTTATTAACAGTGGTGGTCACTTTGGCCAGTACGTTGATATTGACGGCGATACTGCAAAAAACGAAGTAGATCTTATATACAAGTATAGAGATATTGCTTCACATCCAGAATGCGATGCTGCCGTAGAAGATATTGTAAATGAAGCAATTGTAGGTGATAACAAATCAGCGCCTATTGAAATTGTTATGGATGAAATGGAAGCATCTGATAAAGTGAAGAAAGTTATGAAAGAAGAGTTTGAAAATATAATCTCGCTTCTTAAATTTAATAGCTACTCTCACGATATTTTTAGAAAATGGTATGTGGATGGTAGATTGCCATATCATATTATTATTGACAACAAAAACCCTAAGAAGGGTATTCAAGAATTACGATATATTGACCCGACAAAATTAAGAAAGGTTAAAGAGATCGAAGAAGAAAAAGATCCAAAAACCGGGGCCAATATAATTAAGAAGTCAGAAGAGTACTTCTTATTTCAAGATATGGGGATGAAAGGTAGTAGCGAAGCTCTGAAAATACACCCTGACTCGATTGCGTATTGCACATCAGGAATGCTAGATCCATCTCGCAAAAGAATTTTATCGTTTTTACATAAGGCGATTAAGCCAGTTAACCAATTAAGAATGATGGAAGATTCTTTGGTAATCTATAGAATTAGTAGAGCTCCTGAAAGAAGAATCTTTTATATTGATGTTGGTAACTTACCTAAGGGTAAGGCTGAAGAGTACTTAAAGAATATTATGGGCCAATACAGAAATAAGTTGGTCTACGACGCAGCTACTGGAGACATTAAAGATGATCGTAAGCACATGTCGATGTTGGAAGACTTCTTCTTACCGCGTAGAGAGGGTGGTAGAGGTACGGAAATTTCAACATTACCTGGAGGGGAAAACCTCGGACAAATCGACGATATCATCTACTTCCAAAAGAAACTATACAAGTCGCTCAACGTTCCAGCTAATCGTTTAGAGCAAGAGTCTGGATTTAATCTAGGCAGATCTACTGAGATTACCAGAGACGAAGTTAAGTTTAAAAAGTTTTTAGATAGGTTGAGAAAAAGATTTAGTGATTTATTCTTACAACTACTAAGAACACAGTTACTACTTAAAGGCATTATAACTAAAGAAGATTGGCTAAAGTGGAAGGAAGATATATACTTTGACTTTATCGAAGATAATTACTTTAGCGAGTTAAAAGAAGCTGAGATAACAAGAGAACGTTTTGAAATGTTAGCTCAAATGGATGAATACGTTGGAAAATATGTGTCCAATGAATGGATTCGTAAGAACATCTTACGACAAACAGATGACGAGATCGCTGAAATTCAGAAACAAATCGCTGATGAAAAAGCATCAGGCGATATTGAAGATGAAGATGACCTTGACATTTAAATTATTATAAATATATAACGAAGGATAAAAATAAATGAGTATTGAAAATTTAATTAATGATGTAAAAAATGGCGATAATGTTGCTGCAGGTAAGCAGTTCAATTCAGTTATGGCCGACAAATTAACTGCTGCGCTTGATGCAAAGAAGATCGAACTAGCTTCTTCATTACAAGACAGGCAGGCCTCTAAAGAAGAGGAATAACAACGGAAATAAGTATATGAAGCTTATAGCAGAATTTAATGACAGTAACCTAGAGGTTATTGAAGAAAAAGTTAATGGTAAAAAGACTCTCGTAATTGAGGGTGTTTTTATGCAAGCCGATTCTAAAAATAGAAACGGTCGTATTTACGAAAAAAGTATTCTTGAAAATGCTGTAAGTAAATATGTAAAAGAACAAGTAAGTACTGGTAGAGCAGTCGGGGAGCTAAATCACCCTGAAGGTCCTACCATTAACTTAGATAAAGTTTCACACAAAATTACAGAACTCAAATTTGACGGAAGTAATGTTGTAGGAAAGGCATCAATCTTAGAAACCCCTATGGGACAAATTGTAAAAGGTTTGCTCGAAGGTGGAGTTAAGCTTGGTGTATCAAGTCGTGGTATGGGAAGTCTTGTGCAAAAGAATGGCGCTATGTATGTGAAGGATGACTTTATGTTGTCTACAGTAGATATCGTTCAAGACCCTTCAGCTCCAGAGGCGTTTGTCAATGGAATTATGGAAGGTGTTGATTGGGTATGGAATAATGGCGTTCTTTGTCCACAAGAAGTTGAGAAAATTGAGACTGAAATCAAGGAAGCTCGAGGCGTTAGATCATCTGATGTTGAGATTAAAGCTTTTAAGAATTTCCTCTCTAAACTTGTAAATTCTTAATAGGAGAATAAATTATGTCTAATGACGAAAATAAATATGGTTTAGTCGAAGACGTATCAGAAACTGAAGAGCTTACTAACGAGGAGCTCGTTGAAGACGAACAAGTTCAAGACGAAGAAATCGTAGAAGCAAAAGCTAGAAAAGAAGCTGAAGAAAAGGATGATGACGAAGAGGAAGTCAAGGAGTCTGACGAAGACGACGAAGACGAAGAAGAAGTTAAGGAAGATTCCGATGAGGATGATGACGAAGACGAAAAACCTGTCGTAGAAATGCCGAAAACTAAAGCTGCTATTATGGCATCAGTAAATGATATGCTGAAGAAATCAAAAAAACTAGACGCACAAAAGATTTATGCTAGTGTTATGAAAACTATGGAAAGTGATGAAGGTGATGACGAAGAAGAAGAGAAGCCGGTTAAGGAAGACGTAAATGTCGACCATATTGACTACTCTGAAGATTTAGAATCATTGGTGGCTGAAGAAGCTACACTATCCGACGGTTTTCAAGCTAAGGCTGGAATCATCTTTGAAGCTGCTTTAAAATCTAAAGTAGGTGCAGAGATTGATAGACTCGAATCTGAGTACGTCGCTAACCTTGAAGAAGAAGTAACTGAAATCAAGTCTGAGCTAGTAGAAAAGGTAGATTCATATCTTAACTATGTAGTTTCAAACTGGATGTCTGAGAATGAAGTTGCAGTAACTACTGGTCTTAGGACTGAAATTGCTGAAGACTTTATGACTTCTTTACAATCAGTGTTTAAAGAGCACTACATTGAGGTTCCAGAAGGTAAGGTTGACCTGGTCGACGAATTAGCCGAGCAAGTTGCTGAACTGGAAGAATCTTTAAATAAATCAACGGAAGATAACATCGCACTAACTGAGTCTGTTTCTAATTTAGAAAGAGCTGAGATCGTGAGAAACGCATCTTCTGGGCTAGCATTGACTGAAGCTGAAAAGCTTGCATCTTTGGTAGAAGATATCGATTTTGATGACGCAGAATCTTTCGAAATGAAAGTGAATGTTGTTAAAGAATCATACTTCAGATCTGAAGCTCAAGAATCAGTAGATGAAGCTCAACAACTAGTTGGTACTGACGAAGCTCCAGCTGAACTCAATGATGTTATGGCTAGATATACACAAGCTATTTCAAAATTTAACAAATAGTCTAATAGGGGAAACAAAAAATGTTTAACGCAGACAAAAACTTAATGGAAAAGTGGGCTCCGGTTCTTGAGCACGCAGATGTTCCATCAATTCAAGACGGTCATAAAGCAGCTACTGTTGCAAGACTGTTAGAGAACCAAGAAATTGCAGCTAGAGAAGAAGGTCTAGCGGCTCAAGGTAATATGATCTCAGAAGTATCCGCTAACGCCGTAGGCGCTGGTATGGGTGCTACTGCAGGTAACATCAAAGGTTTCGATCCAGTATTGATTTCTTTGGTAAGAAGAGCAATGCCTAACCTCATCGCTTATGATATCGCTGGTGTACAACCTATGTCAGGTCCTACTGGTCTTATCTTTGCTATGAAGTCAAACTACAGCACTCAAGACGGTACTGAAGCACTCTTTGACGAAGCTAATACAGCTTTCTCAGGTGGCGGTACTCAAGAAGCTGGACCTTCTGGTCTAGAAGCTGCAGCTGATGACGGCGACGGTTCTTTGGCAACTGGCGAAACTGCTGGTGAGATTTTCTCAACAGTTGGTGGTGGTCTAACTACAGCTCAATCTGAAGCACTAGGCGACGGTGGCGGTACTAACTTCGGTGAGATGGCTTTCTCAATCGAAAAGTCAACTGTTACTGCTAAGTCAAGAGCTCTGAAAGCTGAGTACACAATGGAACTTGCTCAAGATCTTAAGGCTGTTCACGGTCTAGACGCTGAAGGCGAGCTTGCTAACATCCTTTCTTCTGAAATCCTTGCGGAAATCAACAGAGAAGTTGTTAGAACTGTAAACCAAAAAGCTAAGCTAGGTGCTCTACAAACTTCAGTAGCTGTTAAAGGTATCTTTAACTTGCACACTGATTCAGACGGCAGATGGTTGGCTGAAAAAGCTAAAGGTCTTATCGTTCAGATTGAAAGAGAAGCTAACGTGATTGCTAAAGAAACAAGAAGAGGAAAAGGTAACTACATTATCTGTTCTTCTGATGTTGCTTCAATCCTTGCTGCTTCTGGCATGCTTGACTATAGCCCTGCACTTGCTACTAACTTGAATGTTGATGATACTGGTAATACTTTTGCTGGTGTTCTTAACGGTAAGTT
>FZLS01000140.1 GCA_900197625.1 Rhodobacteraceae bacterium Water-Bin34
GTAATAAAGATACTGCAACAAATGTAAAAACTGGAATGAATAATTTATCTAATGTTACAGATGCAAATTTTGCACATTTTGCGACCTATGATTGTGACAAGTTTGGCGAAAATGGAAACTGTTTGAGCCTTGGAGGTAGAATATCACGCATAGAAAATCCAGATACAGAAACCAAAAGCTTTATTTTTGTATATGGTAAGAAGCTTTCAAATAATTTCAGAGTTGCTTCATTTCTCCATGACAACAGGTCACAAAAAACAAATTCGAATTTCAGTTTGAGTGATAAAACGCCATTATTGGGAGCTTTGTTGGTTTGGCGTAAAAACCATGATGGAAGTGGGCTGCGCTTAAAGATTGGTAATTCTTATCAAAAGAAAAACTTACAAACGACTAGACAGCAAATTGGTGTCTCTGAAAGTGCAATTGGTGAAACTATTTTGAGAGCCGAAAGTATTTTTGGTGAGGTAAGATATGATAAAAGAATATCAGATAGCTTCAAACTTTCGCCATTTATAGCTATCAGAACTTCAAATAAAACACAGCAAGGCTATACTGAGACATCAGCGAATAATCCGCTAACTTATAACACAATAAACATTCAGGCCGATACGTTACTGATAGGTACTCACATTAACAAATCTTTAAGTGATAGATTTGCAATAAATACTGTCTTAGGCTTGGAGTATGATACATCTTATAATGCATCATCGATAGCACCTACCGGTATAAATGGTTTAACTACAGTGAATCTTGAAAGTGATTATGAGGATAAGCGAGCTGTAATTGCTCTTGGTTTTGATTATGATTATGACCAAGAAAAAAAACTTATAGCCAAAATTCAGTATAATAAACTCCCATATTCAGGAATGTCTGAAACTACTTTTTACATGAATTTGCAGTTTGCTTTCTGAAGACTTTGATATTTATTAATTTCTATTATTCGGATTAATTTGAAAGACCCTCATTTTGAATTAGTTGACACAACCCCAGCCTCTTCTAATGTCTCAATACGAAATTAATTTTAATTAAGGGGGACTACGGATGGGTAATTCATCAAAGTTACATAATTCAGATCTGGCACCAACACCCGAAGATAAAAAAAATTGGGGATGGTTTGAGATTTTTAATGTTTGGGCAAATGATGTTCAAAGTTTATTTGGGTATACGTTGGCTGCGTCACTATTTTTATACTCTGGTTTGAATGGATGGGCAGTATTTGCTGCATTAATTCTTGCTGGTTTCTTTATTATGTGGCTTGTTAACCTTTCAGGAAAACCAAGCGTCGAGCATGGTATTCCATACCCAGTCTTTGCACGTGTAAGTATGGGAGTTTTTGGAGCAAATTTTCCGGCGATGGCAAGAGGCCTGGTGGCTATGTTTTGGTATGGGGCGCAAACTTATGCGGCATCAACTGCTGTGGCGTTACTTATAACCGGAGTTACAGGTATATCCGGGGGAGCAATGTTCCTAGGTATGACGGGTGTAATGTGGATTTCATTCATTTTTGTATCTGTATTTCAAATATACTTGTTCTGGCAGGGCGTAGATTTGATTAAAAGGTTTCTTAACTTTGCAGGACCAGCAGTTTATGCCGTTATGATTATTTTAACCATTGCTATTTGGTTTAAAGCCGGTGGTGGGCTTCTAGCTGAAGTTGGTAGCGTATTTTCAAGTGGAGCTCGTTCTGGAGGTTTTGAGGGCCTAGGTACTTTTGGAGCTTTTGTGGCTGTTTTCTCTATTATGGTGGGCTACTTTGCAGCAGTTGTTATTAATTTTGGCGATTTTGCAAGATTTGTGAAAAATGAAGATGAGATGAAAAAAGGTAATCTTTGGGGCTTAGTTGGAAATGTTGTATTTTTCTCTTTCATAACCTTAATGATCACTGGTGGAACAATATCAATTTTTGGTGAATACATTGCAGAACCTACGGCAATGGTAGCTAAAGTCGATAACATGTTTTTAACAATTATTGCTGCCTTTGCGTTTTTTGCAGCAACAGTTGGTATCAATATGGTAGCAAACTTTATTCCACCTGCATACGATTTGGCTAATTTGATGCCAAGTAAAATAAACTTTAAAATTGGTGGCTTAATAACTGCTGGATTTGGGTTTGTTATTGGTGGCTTATGGGTTTCAGTAATCACCCAAATGGGTTTATTTCCTTTTGTTAATACACTTGGAGCAATATTGGCCCCAGTATTTGGTATTATGATTGTTGATTATTATATCATCAAAAAACAAGAAATAGACATTGACGCTCTGTTTGATGATAGCCCTGAAGCAGCATATCACTATAATGGTGGTTTCAATTATAAAGCTATCTTGGCTTGGATTATATCAGGTTATGTCGCTGTTGGTACAGTATGGCCAAATATCTTAATTTTAGGTTTGGATGATTTCTTTGCTAATCTTGGAGGCGGGGGTGGATACGCCTGGATCATTGGTGCTTCATTAGGTGCCATAGTGCATCTGGCAATATCCAAAAGATAAAATAAAAACTTAAAATTTGATAATCTATTATGACCTGTCGCATTTATGCGGCAGGTTGATTTTTAAGATTTATAATTTGAAAGTAATTTCGATTGTAAATATGAATAATATAATTTTAGAGGAGTATGAATTATGGGCTCAAAATATAGTGGGCGATGTAGATGTGGGAATGTTACCTATACGATCTCAGGCGAACCAGTTTGGAACATGAGTTGTCATTGCAATTGGTGCCAAACAACAAGTGGCAGTGCATTTAGAACTTTTGTTTTATTTAAGGAAACAGATTTAGAAATATCGGGTGATAGCTTGTCTTCATATGAAGACACAACGACAGATCACGGTAGACCCATGATCAATCAATTTTGCAGAAATTGTGGGACACAAATTGGCATTAACGTACCAAATATGAATACTCGTCATATATCCATTGGAACCCTTGATCAGAGAAGAGATATTGAAATTAAGGACAATATCTGGTGGCAGGAAGCATTAAAATTTGTTTCATTTCCCATTAATTCAGATGTTTACAAGACAGGGTACTGGAATGGAACTGGCGAAAAAATAATAAAATAATTATGGAAATGGATGAAATTATCTTCGCTTTGAAAGAGATCGTTAGGGAGCTTAATCCAGATGTCCTATTCGTCCCAAAGTATGGAGGAGAACTTATTGAACTCATTCCAAATAATGAAAAATCAAGGATTGGAGGCATATTTACCTATTCTGAGCATGTCACTCTTGAATTTTCTCAGGGTTTTAGGATGGATTTAGGGCCTGGGTTTTTGGAGGGAAATGGAAAATATCGAAGGCATATCAAATTTAGAACTTTGGATGAGGTAAAAAGTAAATATGCAGCTAAATATCTCCAAAATGCTATTTCCCAATCTGTAATTGAATGAGACATTTATTTCTGCCTTATTTATGAAAATAATCCATCAGTAATGATTTTTTTTCATTTCCCATTGGTTCAGACGTTTATAAAACTGCGTATTGGAACAGTACTGGTGAAAAAGTAAATAAATAATCATATATATCTCACTAGTTTATTTTGAAATATATATGATCTTTATTTTTTATTCTCCAATTTCAAAATTCTTCTATTCAACTTTAAATGTTAAAGAAACACCCTCAATAAAAGCATTCGTGTATGTGAATGATCCACCTGTGCGTTCTTCTAGTGACAACATGTCAGTTACTTTAAAGCCAATATCAATAGAACTTGTATCCGAAGTTGTAACTACAGGCGTTTCAAACGATTGGATAGCTAATTGTCTTGTCGCATTAGATACTGAGCTTGTGTACGTTTCTAGAGTTGATTTATTTAACATTCCACAAAATTTAACAGTATCTCCATTTGTAGCTGTAACAGTTAGTGTTGCAGGCGCTGTAACTACCCCCGATGAATTAATACTACATTTGCTGCCACCTGTTGAATATGCGCCTGATGTCTCAGTAAACTTTCCAGCAGCAGGAACGCCTTCTGCGTCGTCTGGATCGTAACAATCAAGAAAACTTTCTAAACCTGAAGAACCAAGGTCATCTTCATCTCCAGATGTAGTTCTGGTAATGCATATTGTGCCTGCATCATCAGTCCCGTATGATCGAGTGTATGATCCTTCTTCATAAGTTGTGCCATTTCGATTGCCGGCAAAAGTTTCCGAATGTTTGAGTGATATAGTATTTCCTAGTAAGATTATAGCTGCTACGTAAGTGCCGTTATCGAGACTAATACCACTCGAAAGATCAACATTGCTAGATTTGCTTACAGTAACTTCTTGTGCAGTTGTCTTATCAAAAAATATATTACAGGCAGTTTCATAATTCAAATATGTTGGCACTACAGTACAAAGACCAATTTTATAAACTGGAAAATATACTGTATCTGGAGTTACAGTGCACCCTGATGATAGGCTAGAGTTGGTAATTTCATTGTCTGAATTAACTCCACAAGTGGCTGCATGTCCTTGTGTTGGGTTTATTGTATGAAACAAAATAATAACTAAGAAGCTAATAAATGTTTTTAAAATATATAGATTATTCATGATTTAGTATCCACTTGATGTGATTTTGATTGTAGAGGAGCCTGAGCTAGTGACCACGGAAGTTACCTTCTTCATTATACGATTTTCACGCTCAACGGGTCTGTGTAACTTCTCTTTGATAGGTTCAAACTTTGTCGACCAATCTCCGTCCTGCATCGCCTTGCCTGCTTTGTTCGCACCACCTAATGGTATTGAATAGTTGAGTGAAGCTACTGCTTCTGTGTTAGCTGAATTTTCTTTGTGTTGAGCGGCAACACTTAGCGTTAGGTTTGGTAGTATTTCTGCATTCACTCCGGCCTCATAGTATTCAATCTCATAAGTGCTCTCATCTTTTGAATTGCTAAGTTTTCCATATAAATCGGAAGAGTAGAAATATGGTAAGTTTGCAGTTAATTTGACATCATAACCATCAAGAGCTGTTTCAGTATTGCCATTATACGTAAGTGCTTTTGACATTGCCTGATATGCATTGGCTCTGAATTCAAATATTGAAGATAGAAGCTCAAAACCTGCACCTACGCGGTCATGTTTTGCGTCAAGTTCATAATCGTAGAAAATATTGTAGCCTGTAATAATTGTTTTCGCATCATTTATGTTTCGAGCACCAAAGCCTGTGTTTATTGTTGTGCGATTATTAAAGCTCACTGCTGAGGTTTGGTTAAAAAGAAACCAATTTCCAGTTTCTTTGAGACGATAGACTGTCATCGCTTCAGTTTTGGTGTCTGACTTATTTTTTCCCAAACCCATTGTATCGGAACCGACTGAAAGCTCAAAGTGAGTAAAGTTAGATGTTGATAGTATCTTGCCCTCTAATTTATCAATTTCAGAATTCACAGTATCCACTGCAAGTGTATTCACTTCACTTTTGGCTACTTCCTTCTCTTTTCCAATGTTGAGCGCTTCACCAATATTCTTAACAATACTAGAAAACGTTCCTGATTTCTCCAATTCTTGTGCGTTAATCGGGACTACACTAAGGCTAATTATAGTGCTTGAGATGAGGAGACGTTTCATGAGGGTAAATTCCTAATATTAAAATGAATATTCAAAATATATGTAACACTTAAATATCAATAAGATATTATGCAATGATATATATTAAAT
>FZLS01000094.1 GCA_900197625.1 Rhodobacteraceae bacterium Water-Bin34
GATTGTCTAACTAAGTTCATTTGGTATATGTCAAAACCACTTGATAGAAGTATTTTATTCAACTTAATTTTGTCATGTAAACTTATTTCTTTTACCGGTGCCGGCAACAATGCAGATGCTCCACCACTTACTAACATTATAACAATATCTTTTTGTGTTGCTTTTTCTAACCTTGAAATTACTTCTTTTCCTGCCAATAACCCGCTTTCACATGGAATTGGATGAGACGCTCCCATGACATCACAGCCCTCTAGGTCAATCACATTCTCAAAGTTCGTCACAGCTAGTGCATTGTAGCTAGCGCTTTCTGGCAACTTATTCAAAAAACATTTTGCCATTTTGCCTGCAGCTTTACCAATTGATATTACTATATATTTACCATCTGCAGTTATTGGAGGAATAGGGTTTCTTTCTAGTGCTGTGTTTAATGCAATCTCTGGATCTGCTGCTTTTATACCTTCAAAAAACGCCCTTTGGGCGTTTTTTCTTAAGGTCTTTATTTCAATATTCTTTAAATTTTCCATTAATTTTCAGCAATCTGGTTTGCTTTTTCAACAAGAACCTCAGCCTGTCTTATAGAAGCGTAATCTATGAGTCGACCATCTAATGATACCGCACCTTTTCCTTCTGATGCTGCAATTTTCATTGCTTCCAAGATACGATTTGCTTTATCTACCTCAGATATTGATGGACTCATGACTTCATTTGCATGAGTAATCTGGCTAGGGTGAATAGCCCATTTTCCCTCACAACCCAAAACTGCAGCACGTTTTGCTGCTGCGATATACCCATCTGAGTCTGAAAAATCACCAAATGGGCCATCTACTGGACGTAAGCCATTAGCTCTAGCAGCTACTACCATTCTTGAGATTGCATAATGCCACATGTCACCCCAATGGACTTCCCTCGAACCATCTTCATTTGGATCCGTCAAAACTGAATAATCTGGATTAACTCCTCCGATAATAGTGGTGCGAGCACGTGTACTTGCAGCATAGTCAGCAACACCAAAATGTAAGCTCTCATTTCGCTTAGAAGCAGAAGCAATTTCATGCACATTTTGCATACCCAAAGCGGTCTCAATTATATGTTCAAAACCAATCCTTTTTTGGTACCCTTTTGCATCCTCAATTTGGGTAACCATCATGTCAATTGCATACACATCTGATGCAGTTCCAACTTTAGGAATCATTATCAAATCTAACCTTGATCCAGCTTGTTCAACAACATCAACAATATCCCTATACATGTAGTGAGTGTCCAATCCATTGATCCTAATTGACATTGTCTTCTTACCCCAATCAATGTCATTTAATGCCTCAATTATGTTTTTTCTTGCTTGCTCTTTATCAGATGGTGCAACGGCATCTTCCATGTCTAAAAACACAACATCAGCAGAAGATTTTGCAGCCTTTTCAATCATTTGCACATTACTACCTGGCACCGCAAGTTCGCTTCTATTTAGCCTTGCTTTAGCTGGTTCTATGGTATGAAAACTCATTTTTATTTACCCCTAAATTTTATCGTTATTGATAGGGTTGGATTTGAAAACAGATTAATATGGTGTTTGTCAATACATTTTTTAATTTAAATATTTGATCTTAGTTCGTCCTAAGCGTACTTCCACCTTCGGGCTCATGAAGCTGATCTAAACGTCTTGAATAGAAAAATGAAATGGCTTGAGATCGATTTTTTACACCAAGCTTTTCATAAAGATTTGAGAGATGAAATTTAACTGTATTTATCGAAATCGACATGCTGTTTGCCAGCTCTTTATTTGAGGAACCATCAGCTAAAAATTGTAGGATTATTCTTTCTCGTTTTGTGAGCATAAATAATGGATCATCCTGCAACTCCCGAACGTCCATGAATGGGAAAACCATTTTACCTGATGCCACAGTTATTGCAGTCTCTAATAATTCATCTACTGTTTGTTCATCATTACAAAAGCCAGCAGCCCCAGCCGCTAAGGCTCGCCGTGAGACATCAAGTGAATGATTTTGTGCATACACCAAAATTTTTGGAGCCGACGGGTTTTCACGCAACACTTCAATAATTTTTTCACCACCCAATTGAGGCAAAGTCCAACAAACAATACCAAGATCTACTTTTACACGTAATACTGTTGATAAAAAATCTTCTGCAGTCGTTACTGTTGAAATTAATGAAATCCTAGGATCTGATGAAAATTTTTCAGACATCGCTGATAAAATCATAGGATTCGACTCAGCTAGTACTACTTTAATTTGATCCACTGGTTTAAAGCTCAATTGCCGTACTCCTTCAAAAAAGATATAAAAAACCTACCCATTTTCAGACATATTTCATAGTTTTAATTAAAAACAATACTTAAGTATAGTTTTTTTACTACCCTTTTGGCAAGCCCATAACGGTAGTTAAGAATGTTGTGTGATTTTTATGGATGTGCTTTTTTTATGAAAGTAACAAATGGAGAATTAACAATGACTATCAGCAATATATTTCCACAACTTGAAATTCCAAACACACTTGCGGCAGGTCCTGGGCCCGGAAATACAGATGCAAGAGTTTTAGCTAGGTTTGCAAGCGCTGGTATCGCCGACCATATGCATGATGCAGTACTAAAAGGTATGATTGAGTGCAAATTCATGCTCAGGGATTTATTTGGAACTAAAAATATTCATACATTTGGAGTTGCCGGAACTGGATGGAGTGGTTTAGATTGCATGTTCAGCGCTGTAATGCCAGGTGATACAGTCGTTGCATTTTCAAATGGTACATTCTCAGGCATTGATGCTCTAACTTTAAGGATGAAAGCTGCCACTAGAGATGAGTTGGCACAAGATAGTTTAAATCCAAAAGCATCAAGTGTTACTGTTATTGAAGTTCCTCATGGGCAATCTGTAACCGGTGAAATGGTTGACGCAGCATTAAAAGAACACAAACCTAAATGGGCATTTATGGCCCATTGGGAAACTGGCTCAGGTCGGATTAATGATATTCAAGGATTTTCAAATGCCTGTATGAAACATAATGCCATGGGATTAATTGATGCAGTCTCTTCACTGGGTGTTGAAGACTTTGCAATAGATGATTTTAAAGGAATTGCAGCTTGGGCTTCATGTCCCCAAAAAGGTGTAATGTGTTTACCGTTAACTTATGCTCCCGTAAGTTTTACAGATCAATATATCGATGTCTTAAAAGCGAATGGTTCTTATACTTATTGTCATCATCCAATTATGGAAGCAAGACATTGGGGCATAGTTGATGGTCAGGATGTTGAAAAAGGTGGATACCATAGAACACACTCTGGATATGCGGTTGCAGCTTTTCATGAAGCATTAAGAATTACTTTAGAATACGGCCTATCCCAACGTGCCGATGACTATATATTCCACGAAAATGCTCTTCGTCAGGCAGTGATTTCTATGGGGTGCGAAGTAACTTCAAATATGACAAGCTTAATTGTTTTAAATCTACCAGAAGACTTAGCAGGACGTGAAATGGAATTGGTACAAGCTTGTCGTGCTGAAAACTTTGGTATTTGGCCAACATTATCCTCACCAGTACAAGTACGGATTGGGATTTTGAACCAACTAACACAGTCAGCCATTACAGATATTGTAAACCGATTTGCAGTAGCGATGAATAAGATGGGTGCTGATGTAGATATAGAGTCCATAAATATGAGCTTAGAAACTTACTATAATCAAGCAATAGCCGCCGAATAGGAGATATATCAATGGATATTCATGAATATCAAGCCAAAGAGATTTTGCGTGATTTCGGAGTTAAAGTACCAAATGGTGGTTTAGCATACAGTCCAGAACAAGCAGCATATCGGGCGAGAGAGATGGGTGGTGATAAATGGATCGTAAAGGCACAAGTACATGCGGGAGGCCGCGGTAAAGCTGGTGGTGTAAAGGTATGCTCAAACGACAATGAAATAATAGAAGCTGCATCCTCAATGTTAGGAAGAAAATTGGTTACACACCAAACTGGAGCTGAAGGAAAAGGTATATACAGGTTATACGTTGAAGCAGGTGTTCCAATTGATCGTGAAATTTATCTTGGATTTGTTCTAGACCGCACTACTCAAAGAATAATGATTGTTGCTTCGTCTGAGGGTGGTACAGAAATAGAAGAAATCTCTGCAAATAAGCCAGACAGCATTGTAAGAGCATCAATAGATCCAGCGGTTGGTTTGGTTGAATTTCAAGCTCGTGAAATTGCTTTTAAATTAGGTATAGAGCCCAGCCTTACTCAACACATGGTCCGAACGTTGATGGGATGTTTTAATGCATTTCGGGATCTAGATGCAACAATGGTTGAAATAAATCCATTAGTTATTACAACAGATAAACAAGTTATGGCATTAGACGCGAAAATGACATTTGATGACAATGCATTATTCCGTCATCCAAAAATCTCTGAATTACGTGATAAAAGCCAGGAAGATCCCAGAGAAAGTAATGCGGCTGACAGAGGTTTAAGCTATGTCGGACTAGATGGTAATATTGGATGCATAGTTAATGGTGCAGGTCTTGCCATGGCAACTATGGATACAATTAAACTTTCTGGAGGAGAACCCGCCAATTTTCTGGACATAGGGGGTGGCGCAACTCCAGAGAGGGTTGCAAAAGCCTTTCGTCTTGTAAGATCAGATCAAAAAGTAGAAGCAATTCTAGTAAATATATTCGCGGGTATAAATAGATGTGATTGGGTTGCAGAAGGTGTTGTCCAAGCACTTAAAGATGACCCAATCGATATTCCAGTCATAGTAAGACTATCAGGTACAAATGTTGAAGAAGGTCAAAGAATATTAGCTGGTAGTGGCTTGCCCATCATAAGGGCTGCAACATTAAAAGAAGCCGCAGACAGAGCCGTATCAGCTTGGAAAGCAGATCAACCTACAATTACTAAATTGAAAGCAATATCATGAGTATTTTTATTGATGAAAAAACAAAAGTTATTGTCCAGGGCATTACTGGCAGAATGGCAAGATTCCATACAAAAGAAATGATTGAATACGGAACAAATGTTGTTGCTGGTGTTACTCCAGGTAAATCAGGTGAAATTGTTGAAGGCGTGCCAGTGTTCGACACAGTAAAAGATGCCGTAGATGCAACTGGAGCAGAAGCAAGTCTTGTTTTTGTACCACCTCCATTTGCTGCTGATTCAATAATGGAGGCAGCAGATGCTGGTATCAAGTATTGTGTAAGCATAACTGATGGTATTCCCGCTCAAGATATGATGCGCGTAAAACGCTACATGAAAAGATACCGCCAAGAAAATAGAATGGTTTTAACTGGTCCAAATTGTGCAGGTACTATTTCTCCAGGAAAAAGTTTTCTTGGAATAATGCCTCCACATATTTACAAAAAAGGGCCAGTTGGAATTGTTGGTAGATCTGGAACACTAGGATATGAAGCAGCCTCACAACTTGCATCACTAGATATTGGTGTCTCAACATCGGTTGGTATTGGAGGTGACCCTATCAATGGCTCTTCATTTAGAGATATTTTAGAACTATTTGAAAATGACCCAGAAACATCAATTATTGCATTAATAGGTGAAATAGGAGGCCCACAAGAAGCAGAAGCAGCAGAATATATTCGTGATCACATGACTAAACCTGTGGTCGCTTACGTTGCCGGATTAACTGCTCCAAAAGGGCGTACAATGGGGCACGCAGGTGCAATTATTTCTGCATTTGGTGAAAGTGCTAGTGAAAAAGTAGAAATATTATCCGCTGCAGGAGTAACCGTTGCTGAACATCCTTCAGTAATTGGCGAAACAATTGCAAATTTAATGTAAAGGCGATTCAATGACAAAACCTAAAATACTTGTATCTAGGCGTTGGCCTGAAGCTGTAGAAACTGCAATGAAAGAAAAGTATGATGTTACTTTTAATATTTCAGATAAACCACTTTCAACTAATGAGTTTAAAGAAGCATTATCAGTTTACGATGCTATCTTACCTACTGTAACGGATAAAATTAGTTCTGACGTTTTTAGTGTAACAAACCCTCGTACAAAAATTTTCGGTAATTATGGTGTTGGTTTTTCTCATATTGATATTCCAGCGGCGAAAGCAGCTGGAATTACTGTAAGCAATACTCCAGATGTTTTATCAGATTGTACTGCAGATATAACATTAACATTGATGCTGATGGCGGCAAGACGCGCTGGTGAAGGCGAAAGAGAAGTAAGAAGTGGAAACTGGGAAGGTTGGCGTCCCCGTCATTTAATTGGAACAAGAATAACAGGAAAAACTCTTGGGATTATTGGCTTTGGCCGTATTGGCCGTGAAGTTGCAAAACGTGCACATTTTGGCTTTGGAATGAAAATCATTGTACAAAATAGATCTAAAATTGAAAATGACATTCTTATAAGAACCAATGCGCATCAGGTTAATAATTTAGATGACCTTTTAGAAAAATCAGACTTCATATCACTTCATTGCCCAGGTGGGGATGAGAACCATCATCTTATTAGCACTAAACAATTTGAAAAAATGAAAAATTCTGCAATTTTGGTGAATACCGCTCGTGGTGAAGTGGTGGATGATACTGCATTAATTTCAGCGTTAGAAACTAAGCAAATTGCAGCCGTAGGTTTAGATGTATTTAATAATGAACCAAACATAAATCCAAACCTAATTAAATTTGAGAATGCTATTTTACTGCCACATTTAGGCAGTGCAACACAAGAAACGCGTGAAGCAATGGGCTTTCGAGTTTTAGATAATATTGCTGATTTTTTTGAAGGGAAAATACCAAGAGATAAGGTTGCGTGATGGGAAATCAAATACACAAATTGTCAATAGAAGTTGCCAGAAAAGCAGAAATATTTAGTAAAAATACACATTACAGCAGTTGGCTACGGCATTTGTTATGGACACTATTATCGGAGGTTGCTGGTCGACGTGCTCCCGATATTGTCCCTATCTTAACTGATAAAAATATATTCGAGAAATCTGACGATAAACTAAGACAGAATTTTCTTCATGCTACAAATATATGGTTCCATTTACTGCGTATTGCTGAAGAAAATATTTTAGTAAGAGCAAGACGCAAGATAGAAAGTGAAGGCGGCCAAGGAGCTGTCAAAGGAACCTTTGCAAGCACTTTTATGCGTCTAAAAGAACATAATATAGATTTAAAAAAAATACCTAATAAGGTTTTCAAAACACAAATTTCTCCAACTATTACGGCACATCCAACCGAGGGTAAAAGAGAAACAATCTTAGACATACACCGTAGAATATACCGAGCCATTGTAGATTTAGAATCAAACCGCTGGACACCGTTTGAGAGAGAAAAACATATTGAAAATTTAAGAAACGAAATAGATATGCTTTGGTTAACAGGCGAGCTACGTCTAGAAAGACCTACGCCTACTGAAGAAATAAATTGGGCAAACAGATTCTTTAAAAATGCAATATTTCAAGCACAAATTGATGTAGATGAAAAATTTCGAAGAGCCTTAGTTGGAATAAAGTCAGCAGATGAGAAGATTTTTCCATCAATAATGTTCCATTCATGGGTTGGTGGTGATCGTGATGGCCATACAAAAGTAACTGCATTAATTACTAAACAAGCGATTGAAGCCAATAAAAGAAATGCTATTGAAGCAATAAGAAATAAATTAAAAACAGCAATAAAGAATATCTCAATAAGCGCCTACTGTTATCCTTTTGATCAAAACACATTAGTATCACTTTCAAGTATCGTAATGAAATCAGGAAAATTGCAGGTTATTTCGAAACGTAATCAAGGTGAGATATTTCGAAAATCTCTGACAGCAATCGATTATATGCTTGAAGCAATCATAGATCCTGAGAATGGCGCTAGACCATATTTGTCATGTGAAGAATTTCGAAAAGACCTAGATTTGATTGATAAAGTCTTATCTATGGCTGCAAAAGAAATTTCAAATCAATACATCAGACCTATTCAAGCGCTTCATTCATCGTGTGGCTTCAGAACAATGTCATTAGATATACGTCAAAACAGCGATGTAACAACTGATGCAATATCAAATATTTGGTCGTTTCTTGGCTATGAAAAAATTGAATATGGAACTACTGAGTGGTCAAATCGAGTTTATGATGAATTAAAAAAATCAAAAAAAATCACTCCAAAAGTTGGAGATCTGAAAGAGACTACTGTTGAGCTTCTTGATTTATTTGAGGTTATAAAAGAAGCTAGAACTAGTGTAGATCCAAATTGTTTAGGGTCATTTATCTTATCTATGACACGCTCAAAAGATGATTTATTGGGGGTTATGGTATTAGCAAGATATGCTGGACTAACTTCAGGACCATTAGGCGCTGATATAATTGACCTTAATTTAGTACCATTATTTGAAACCATAGATGACCTTCGTAATGCCCCAAATATCTTAAAAACTTATTGCTCAATCCCTATTGTTCGACGTTCGATGAACGAATTTAATTCCGCACAAGAAGTAATGCTAGGGTATTCAGATTCAAATAAAGATGGTGGATTTATTTGCTCGACATGGGAAGTTAATAAAGCCCAAAAAAATATAGTAAATATTATGTCAGAAATTGATATAAACGTAAGCTTTTTTCATGGACGTGGAGGTTCGGTCAGTCGTGGTGGTGCTCCTACAGGGCGTGCGATTGCAGCTCAACCAGCTGGGAGTATTGGCAAAAGTTTTAGAATAACAGAACAGGGTGAGGTTGTGTCTTCTAAATTTGCCAATAAGGGAACAGCTTCACGGCAACTTGAATTATTAGCATCATCTGTACTTTTTCATCAAATATATTCAAATAATGAACCTGAATTATTGGCAACACCCGAATATGATGAGACCTTAGAAGCCTTATCAGGAGTATCTCAAGCACATTATAGAAACTTATTAGAAACTGAGGGTTTCATTGATTACTTTGAGCAAGCCAGTCCTGTGAAAGAATTAGCAAAACTAAATATAGGATCACGTCCACAAACTAGATTTGGTGCATCTTCATTAGATGATCTAAGAGCAATTCCATGGGTGTTTGCATGGTCACAAAACCGGCATTTAATTACAGGTTGGTATGGCTTTGGATCAGCTTTAAAGTCTTTTCGTTCCTACAGAGGTGAAGCTGGGGAAACTATGCTTAAAACAATGTTTAGAGAATCCCGTATTTTTAGATTAATCGTTGATGAGGTAGAGAAATCAATTTATTTAACAGATTTAGACATAGCAAAAAAGTATGCAGATTTAGTTGAAAACAAAACTACCAGAGATAAGATTTTTAAAAAAATAGAAGAAGAGTATAGAAGCACTGTTAATATGCTAGTGTGGTTGAGCAAAGACAAATCTATCGCGAAACGGTTCCCTATTCTAAAATCACAAATAAAACGAAAAGATCCACTTTTACAACAATCACATTCTTTACAGGTTTCTTTATTAGAAGAGCATAGAAAATCAAATGCCAATGAAAATATTTCACCATGCCTCTTGCAAAGTATGAACTGCATTGCAACTGGCCTTGGTTGGACAGGATAAACAAGGAGTTATGAAATGAATACGACAGTACGTGACGCGGGTTTTTTCACAGAAGACC
>FZLS01000141.1 GCA_900197625.1 Rhodobacteraceae bacterium Water-Bin34
ACCGCCATTTATGTGCATTCAGCCAAGATTAAAAAAGGTGCCGTTCTTTGGCATACAAAGCTGCTTGTGTTCTATTCGACACTCCCAACTTAGAGAATAAATTCTTAACGTGAAGTTTTACTGTAACTTCTTGGATATCAAGGTTCCTTGCTATCTCTTTGTTTGATAGACCGATGCATAACTGCTCGAGCGTTTGCATTTCACGTGCAGAGACATTGGTGAAATCGACATGATTTTTTTCTGCTGGTGCAGATGATACATAATCGAAAGGTAGGTATCGTTCTCCTGCTAAAATGAACTTAATTGCGTTAATGAATGAGGTAGCTGATAATGATTTTGGGATAAATCCCCTTGCATAATGTTCCATAGCTTTATTTGCAACTTCACGATTAGCAACACCTGACATAAGTGCAACTTTGGTAGATGGATATGATGTGCAAGCACGCTCTAATCCTTGAAGTCCATTCATACCAGGCATGTTATAGTCTAGTATCAACAGATCGATAGAGTCTAATCCGCTCATAATTTCTAAAGCGTTACTCAGGTCATGAGCAGTGAAGACATTAAAGTCATCCACTGTTTCTATGTATGCAGCTATAGTATCACGGACTAAATCATGATCATCGGCTATAAGAATATTTGTCATGTTTAATTAATAATAGAATTCTACCCCTATTAATAGAAAAAAAATGTAAAATCATCTTCATAACTATACTTTAGTATATAATACTATACTGATGCTTTATTTCGTCATACTTCCGACTAGGTTATTAATGTTTAAACAAATTTGTAGCATTTAGTAGAGCTCTTTGCCTCTTATCAAATCCAATTCCTTTAGGCCAATAGCAGTTTGTTTCACATTTTTATATAAGTTAAAGTATGCAAATGAATGTTGAATTAAAAGGGTATAGAAGTCTAATTTTGGTAGGCCTATGTCTGCTAGCAGTTTTGCTTGGACTGATGATAAGTAAACTACTTTCTGAGTACCAGGATTTATTAATTGTAGAAGACACAATCTTTACAGGACAGGATTACTACCAGCTTAATGCTCAATTAGCAGACTTAGAGATAAGTTTGCTCGAAGAAACAACAAATAATAATTTATCAAAAGATGAACTTTTACTGAAGGTTGATACTGTCTTAAACAAACTTTTGGACCTTGAAGGCAGTAAATCTGGGGTAATTTTAGGGTATAATGAAGAAGTAAGGATCTTAATGAAGCCTATCGATCAATTTGTTGATGAAACAATTTCAATTATTGACAAGGAAGGTGAAATATCAATCAATGATATTCTGTTTTTGCGTAATATGGTAAAGAAAGTCAGGCCTAAAATTAGTAAAAACGCATTTCTAGTTTATCGATTAGCAGTTATTCGATCGCAAGAGCATCGAGTAAATTTTTCAAAGCAACTTATTTGGACTGGTGGCTCTTCTGTTCTTTTATTGATAATGCTTGCTAGCTTATTGTTTTTATTAGATCGAATGCTGAGATCAGAGATTAGGCGTGCATATGAACTTACTGCTTCCTCAAGACAATTAGCATTAACTGTGGCTGGCTCAATGGATGCAATTATCATTGCAGACGGCTACAGTAAAATCATTGAATACAACACTTCAGCTCAAGGTGTCTTTGGATGGTCTCGAGAGGAAATCATTGGGAGAACCATGGAGGAAATTTTCTTCCGTAAAGGTTTGGAGGATGCTTATAAAAATGCAATGGCTCAATCATTGGAGCAAAAAAAGGCGACTAACATTGAGGGCGTTCGAGTAGAGTTAACAGCTTGGAGAAAGAGTGGCGAAGAATTCCCTGTCGAATTAAATATGACTTATGTTGAGCGAAATAATGATGCCATATACATGGCGTATATTCGTGATGTAAGTGATCGAAAGTTAGCTGAAAAAAATTTAATTGAAGCCCGTGATCGTGCTGAGCGCACAGACAAAGCAAAGTCACGATTTCTAGCAGTTATGAGCCATGAAATGCGAACCCCTTTGGCTGGAATTGTTGGCGTAATGGACTTGCTAAAGGCTACAAAACTTACAAAAACACAGGATCATTATGTTCAGATTGCAACATCTTCAAGTGAGATTTTGTTAGAACATATTAATGAAGCGCTTGATATTACAAGGATTGAAGATGGAGCTCTTAAGTTATCTCCTCAAGAATTTGATTTGGATGATTTGGTTAGATCTTTGATTGATGTGCTTAAGCCACTCGCAAATGAGAAAGGTTTAAAGCTAGAGCTTCAAATTGATAAAAATATCAATACTAATTATATGGGAGACAGACATCGTATTAGGCAGGTACTGACAAACCTAGTGGGTAATTCAATTAAATTTACAGAACAGGGAAGTATTAAACTCCTAATTAATTGTAGCAAGGGATCAGATGTTTCCAATTTTAAATTCAACATAATTGATACTGGCGTGGGTATTGCACCAGAAAACCATGAAAAGATTTTTGATGATTTTGTCGCCATTTCGTCTGGTGATGCGCGTCAAACGCGGGGTGATGGATTGGGGCTTTCTATTTCTCGCAAAATTGCACGTAAAATGGGTGGTGACATTTATGTGGAAAGTGACATTCATAAAGGTGCTAAATTTATTTTATCTTTACCTCTGAAACCTGTCGATAAGATTAATCGCGTCAAAGATAAAGCACCAATTATTCCCAATGATAAATCCAAAAAACTTAATGTTCTTGTTGTCGAGGATAGTATTACGAATATGGAAGTTCTTTGCGATATGCTTGAAGGAATGGGCCATACTGTGAGTAGAGCAATGAATGGTTTGGAGTCCTTAGATCAAGCTAAAAACCAAATATTTGATATCATTTTCATGGATATTAACATGCCAATTATGGGTGGCATAGAAGCTGCAGAAAAAATTCGTTCAGATGGAGGATTAAATTCAAAAACATATATTGTCGGACTTACAGCGCACAGTAGTGATGAGTTTGGAGTAGAAGCAAAACAAGCTGGAATGAATTGCTATTTTACAAAGCCAATCCGTTTAGCTGCTTTACGAGGGATTATTTCAGATCTTACTTTTGATTCTTCATTTGAAGCTATTGCTGATCTCTCACCAGTTCTGAAGGAATTATTTGAAATCCTTGGCATTGAAAAAGCCTTGGGAGTTGGTTGGATATTTTTTGAAGAGCTTGAAGTGTTTATTAAACAATGTAATCAGGGTATATTTGAAAAAGATAATAAAGCATTGGCGGAGGCTGCTCATAAATTGAAAGGTGCCTCAGCTATGTTGGGTCAAGAATTATTAGAAAAGCCTCTTGCTCAATTAGAAATTGATGCCCAAAATGATGCCATCAAAGATTTTAGTGGCCGTATTCAAAGACTTGAAAGTATTTCAAAACAATCGGAGGATATGTTTAGTAATTATGTATCCTTATTAATAAAATAGGTGCGCTTATGTAGTATGATCGTCTTCATAGATTGCATTATTTTTGTTTGGAGAAAGTCCTTCTTATATTGTGATCATTTCATTCATATGTACATTAATTGTACATATTCTATGTAATTAATTAGAACAAATAAAAGTAACATCCCATTCTCATGTATTTTAAATTTAAATGTTAACCGAAATAAAAGCATATGTACCAAAGTTCTGAACTTTCTAAATTTTTCTGGGTTTCAATGAGCATAGCCTATGCTTTTTGTTTTTCTGCATTGTATACATATACAACAATTCCAGAACATACTCTTGAACTCAATAATACCGATCAGATTATTATAACAATGAAACTTGCCATTGTTCGACTGGTAATTGTGGCAATAGCTTTGTTAACATATCCCGTAATTCTTTTTAAGTTTTTCGAATATGCAAAGTACTTTACTGTTGCATTAACTGCATGGGCAATTACCATATATATTGATGATAATTTTGTTTTATTAGGAATTATTCAATACCCAGAAAGTGCGTTGATTTCCCTGGTGCAGTTAGTTCATCCAATATTGATTGCTAGTTTGCTCTGGATGAGCATTGAGCTCATATTTCTCACTACGGCTAAGGATTGATGTTATGAAAAATAAAAATATTAACAATCTTGAATTATCAACTATACTTGGGCATACCGATGAGCACATAAATGAAAAAAGTTATGTCTTTCAATCTTCTTCTTTTAAATTGATATTTAGTTTTATAAATTTATACGCCTTCATAATTATTGCATTATTCTTTCTGGTAAAAGGCAATCTTATTGAAGGTATAAATTGGGATTTCCTCGATCAAGGATATTTATCTGTATTGAACACTCGATCTATTTTGGTATCTATACTTGTTATTTCTTTAAATATTTCAATCTATTTTAATTATGGATTTAAGTATGTCTGTCTAGTACTTTTAGTATTTATGATTAATGGTGCAATCGATAACGCCACACTCTTTTCTAACAACATGCATTTAATTGACAGGCCATATTTTGCAATATTTAATGTTACTAGGCCCTTATTTATCATTGCACTATTTTGGGTTTTTATAATCCACAAAGATAAGAAAAAATCACCAAAAAAAGTATAAGATTTAATAATCCCTGATATTTTTATTATTTTATAAAATTTCCATCAGTATTCTAGTTGTGTTGTTCATCTAGGCACCTTTGATGAGATTTGACCGTATTTGTAGAGTTCACCTAAAAGCCTTAACCCTGAATAATTGTAATATCATCAGTAAGTAATTGTAACGACGATCTGGTCACTATAATCTCCCTCGGGCACCATTTGCGCTGACGGGATGCTACCATAAACTATATGAGATTGAGGGAGGCCCGTTCCGGTAAGTGCAACACCTGTGGAGGCGGTATTGCCCCAAACCGTTTCCTGAGAGACATCTGAATAAACCTGGTAGACTAGATAATCACCTCTTCCAGATGTCATTCGACGTACTGGCGTATCATCCGAGCCTGATCCCGCGGAATTACCCGCATTCATTGTGATTAGGGTTGCTGCGCCTGAGGTGCAGCTTGAAGTTACCGTAGCCGTGGCCTTAAGCGCGGCCGATGCGTTGGCGACAACACCATCATAGACACCAAAAGTCATTGGACTGATGTTGATTGAACAGGAATGCTCAACTGTTGCGCTAACGCTCATGTTTGAAGTGCCTGTGTCAGCGTGGGATTGGGGGCCAAGAATAGTGAAGCCGAGTGCTATAGCTGATACGATCGCTCGTTTCAGGGGGCTTAGTTTGAATTTTAATTTCATAACTCGTTCATTTTCTTTAACAAATTTATCTCTAGACTACCGTTGGAAGTGGTCCGTTTGATTGTCTGCCTACGCTGGATGCAATAAAAGTTTCCCCTTAAATTGATAGGTAATATACGTTCAAAAAAAATCGTGTTTTGCCGCTAAATGACCTATATGTTTATAGATCTTTTTGGTTATTAACTCTTATTACACTCTACTTAAGTATAGGAGTATATACTTAAGTAGATTAATGTATCTACTTTTTTTTTGATAACTATCCCACTACCTCAAGTTGAAGACTGCCAATACTGATAACAACAAACGCGAGTGGATGGTTGCTCCTATCCATTGCAGAAAACTGCTTCTTAAAAAAAAGGAAAAAATTATGAAAATGAATTTCAAACAAAAAAATATAAAGCTTGCAAT
>FZLS01000144.1 GCA_900197625.1 Rhodobacteraceae bacterium Water-Bin34
ATTCAGAAGGCGCTTACGATGACACTGCTACACTAGCTAGAGTTGAAGAAGTTATGGCTGGAGTACAACACAAAATGGCGCTTGGCGTTATTTCTTAAAATTAAAGGAAACTTAAAATGGCAAAACCTAATTCAAGGCAGACACTAATTGATTACTGTTTACGTGCATTAGGCGCGCCCGTTGTTGAAATTAATGTAGATGATGACCAAGTTGAAGATAGAGTTGATGAGGCTTTACAGTTTTATCAGCACTATCATGCAGATTCTATTGAAAAGGTTTTTTTAAAGCACCAAGTAACATCTACTGATATTACTAATGGGTATTTAACTATACCCGATTTGGTTACTGATGTTATTCAGATTTTTCCATTAAGAGAAAGCGGCGGTCATAATATGTTTGATATTCAATATCAAATGCATTTAAACGACATGTATTCTCTTGGCTATATGGGATCCTTAGTAGAATACGAAATGGCTCAACAGTGGTTATCTATGTTAGATCTTATTATGGATTCTGACACAAAACATATTAGCTTTGATAGACATAAAAACCAATTAAGAATAGATATGGATTGGTCTAAAGAAGTCAAGGTTGACGAATATATTATTATTGAGTGTTATAGAATATTAGATCCAAACACTTATACTGATGTATACAACGATTATTTTTTAAAGAGATACCTAACGGCATTAATTAAAATGCAGTGGGGTGTTAATCTTTCTAAATTTGAAGGTATGGTAATGCCCGGTGGCGTTACGTTTAACGGCCGACAAATTTTAGAAGATGCTAAGGAAGAAATAGAAAAATTAAATGAAGAAGTCAGATTAAACTGGGAACAACCGGTTGACTTCTATACGGGGTAAAATATGCCACGAAGTGTATATTTCTCTCAGGCAGTAAAGTCAGAACAAAATTTATATGAAGATTTAATTATTGAATCTCTTAAAATTTTCGGACAGGATGTATATTACATTCCTAGGACTTTAGTATCTAGAGACAACATACTAGGTGAAGATAGAGCATCTAAGTTTGACGATGCTTATCTAATAGAAGCTTATATTGAAAACACCGATGGATTTGAAGGTGCGGGTGATCTGTATCAGAAATTTGGCCTTGAAATTAGAGATGAAGCGACATTCGTAATTTCTAGAAGACAGTGGCAAAATCTAATAGGTATATGGAACAACGTAGTAGATACGAATAAGCCTCAAGAGGGTGATTTAATATTTCTACCAATGTCAAACTCCTTCTTTGAAATTTCTTTTGTCGAAGATGAACAACCATTTTATCAATTATCTAACTTACCTGTATATAAAATGCAGTGTAGCTTGTTTGAATATAATGAAGAAGACTTTGAAACTGGTGTTGATGCTATTGATGTTGTTCAAGGTCAACAATCATATCAGGTTGGTATGACAGTAACTGTTGCTGGTGGAAATCACTTTAAACAAGGCGAAACTGTAACTCAGGTTATTAGCACAAACCCAGCAATAAGCGTATATGGTGAAATTCAAACTCTTACTAAAACCTCTGATATTGCGGCTACTATATCGGTATCAAATATCGGGGTGACCGGAAGTACTGACGCAAAAGACTTTTTTGTGTCTAATTCGGTCGGTTTATTAGGTTCAGAGTCTGGAAAGACCTGTTATATTACAAGTATTAATGATGTTGCTGATGCGGAAGCTTTCCCTAGTGACGATCAAGCTGAAAACTATGCATTTGAAGTAGAAGCCGATGGGTTCTTAGACTTTACAGAAACCAATCCGTTTGGCGACGCGTCGGAGACTTATTAATGTTTGGAAATCACTTTTATCACGCAACAACCAGAAAGGCGGTTGCTTTATTTGGAACTATATTTAATAACATAAGCGTTATTAGACAAGATGGTTCTGGTAATGTATTAAATCAAATTAAAGTACCATTAGCTTATGGACCTAAACAAAAATTCTTATCTAGATTAGATACACCAACCGGTCAAGATGCTACAATGGCAATCAAGTTACCTAGGATGGGATTTGAAATAACTTCAATGGACATTGATTCTACCCAGAAGTTAGCAAAGAGAAATCAAATAGTAGAAAATCATGCGACAGATTCTACTAAAAAGAAAACAATTAAACAAGCCGTAGCATATAATATTAATATGTCACTTTTTGCTATGGCAAAAAATCAAGATGACGGATTGCAAATAATGGAACAAATACTTCCGTATTTTCAACCTGAATATACAGTAACAATTAACCCAGTATCTGGGTTTGATTATAAGCAGGATGTTCCTATTATATTAAACGCTGTTACTATACAAGATGATTACGAGGGCGATTTTCAAACTCGTAGAGCATTAATATACCAATTTGACTTTGTTATGAAAATGAAGTACTTTGGGCCGACTGCAGATCAAGGCGTTATTAAAGAAATTAACTTAGATTTTAATGCTGACCCTGGTGGTGCAAATATATTAGAGAATATGGATTTTACTATTTCGCCTACTACTGCGGATGAGGATGATAACTATACTGTTACTGTAAGTATAACATAGGTACATTATGGATAAATTAGAAAAAATGCAGGAAAGCCTGAATAAGAACTTGCCTGAGAAAAAAGTCAAAAAAACTGAATTGACCACTACACAAAAAGAGGTCAAAGATGATTATGAATTTTCCAGAAAAACATATAAAGATCTCATTGAAACTGGAGTGAGGTCTCTTGACGTACTTGCAGAACTTGCAAGAGAATCAGAACATCCTAGGGCTTTTGAAGTATTATCTAAAGCAATTAAAGATATCGGTGACGTAACTGATAAGCTTATGGATCTACAAAAAAGCAATAGAGACCTTAACGACGAAAATAAAGGTAAGAAAGAAGTAACAAACAATAATCTATTTGTAGGAAGTACTACAGATTTGCAAAGATTGTTTATGAAGCACGACAAAGAAAATAAAGATAAGAAGATTATAGATGCCACGCCCGAAGAATGAACATGAAGGTTATCTAGGAAATCCTAATGTAAAAAAGGATGGAGTAGAAAGCCAATTTAGTGAAGAGGAGATCAAAGAGTACAGACAATGTATGATGGATCCTGGTTATTTCGCTATTAATTATTTAAAGGTTATATCTTTAGATGATGGTTTAGTTCCGTTTAATTTGTATCCATATCAGAAAAATATGTTTAAGCATTTTAATGATAATCGTTTTTCTGTGGTTTTAGCTTGTAGACAGTCTGGTAAGTCGATTTCTGCGGTGGCATATCTTTTATGGTATGCTTGTTTTCATCCTGAGAAGACGATTGCGATATTGGCAAACAAAGGAGCTACTGCAAGAGAGATGCTGGCTCGTATTACTCTTATGCTAGAGAATTTACCATTCTTCTTGCAACCTGGATGTAAAGCATTAAACAAAGGCTCAATTGAATTTAGTAATAATTCTAAGATTATTGCGTCGGCTACTTCTGGTAGTTCTATTCGTGGTTTGTCTATTAACCTATTGTTCCTAGATGAGTTTGCATTTGTTGAGAACGATGCACAATTTTATACCTCAACGTATCCGGTTGTTTCATCAGGTAAAGACACTAAAGTTATTATCACTTCTACTGCTAATGGTATTGGTAATGTGTTTCACAGAATATGGGAAGGTGCTACCACATACACTAACGAATATAAAGCGTTTAGAGTTGATTGGTGGGATGTGCCTGGAAGAGATGACGCATGGAAAGCCGAGACAATAGCAAATACCTCAGAGCTACAATTTGATCAAGAATTTGGAAATAACTTCCATGGTCGTGGTAACACATTAGTAGATGCAAGCGATCTTTTAGCACAAAAGTCTCAAAGACCAATGACATGGAACGAAAATCTATATATCTATGAGAAAGCAATAGAAGATCACCAGTATGTTATGACGGTAGACGTTTCAAAAGGACGTGGACAAGATTATAGCACATTTACTATTATTGATACATCAGTAAACCCATTTAAACAGGTTTGCGTGTTTAGAGATAATAATATATCTCCAATGCTATTGCCTGATATGTGTTATAAGTATGCTAGGCTGTATAATGAAGCTTACATTATTGTGGAGTCAAACGATCAAGGTGCAGTTGTATGCAATGGATTGTACTATGATTTAGAATACGAAAACATGTTTGTAGAATCGCAAGTAAAGGCTAATGCAATTGGCGCTACAATGACAAGACGTGTTAAAAGGATTGGATGTTCTACTTTTAAAGATCTTATAGGACAAAAGAAGCTTCATATTGTAGATGCTAATACAATTGAGGAGATGTGTACATTTGTTGCTAGAGGTAATTCTTTTGAAGCGCAAGCGCCGAACCATGACGATTTAGTTATGAATTTAGTTTTGTTTTCATGGTTTACTACAACAGATATATTTCAGGGAATAACAAACATTGACATGAAAAACATGTTATATAAAGAACAATTACAGGCAATACATGATGATTTATTGCCGTTTGGAATTATTAATGATGGACATAAAAGCGTTACTGAGGGAACAGGTGACGGAGAGGGTAATGTTTGGTTTGAGGTCGAACACCTTTAAAACTTTATTTATATAAATAATACTGATTGAACATAACCGTATTATGAAAACTTATTAATAACTCAAATTGAGAGGACAAAAAAATGGCATTTCAAGTATCACCAGGCGTCCAAGTCAAGGAAATTGACGCATCGGGCGTAATACCTGCAGTCTCAACCAGTATTGGTGGATTCGCAGGGGCTTTTAATTGGGGTCCACTAAACGAAGTTACTACGGTTGGTTCAGAAACAGAACTAGCGAGCATCTTCGGAACACCGGACAACAAAACAGCAAAATACTTTTTAACTGCAGCATCATTCTTAAAGTATGGTAATGCACTAAAAGTAGTACGAGCAGAAACAGACGGTCAGCTAAACGCAACCGACGGAACTGCACAAATTATTAACAACTTAGAAGACTTTGAGGGTCAATCTATTGTCACCGGGACATTTCACGCAAGATATCCTGGGATTTTAGGTAATTCTTTGCAAGTTCAGATCGCAACAAACGCGGCATCGCATGGGGCTATGGATGACGGCGTTGAAGCAGCTTTTGACAGAGCTCCAGGCACATCTGATACTGCTGCGGCATCGGTACACACTGTTACAGCTGACGAGATGAATATTGCGGTTATCGACAAAAATGGGAAATGGACTGGAGTACCTGGAACAGTTTTAGAAACTTTCCAACTCGTTTCTCAGGCCTCAGATTCTAAAAAAGTAGATGGAACATCTAATTTCTATAAAGAAGTAATTAATAGAACCTCTAGGTACGTCTACGCAAATGCGGATATTACCGGCTTGACTGAGCTCGGTGATAACATCGCCGCAGCGACAGCTGATAAGGAATATACTACTCTAGATACAGTAGTAACGGTTAATCTAGCAAATGGAGCAGACGATAACGAGCCAACCCACGGAGAGATCGGTACTGCATTAGACTTTTTAGCAGATGCTGAAACAGTCGATGTAAACTTACTGTTTGCATATCCAGACGCT
>FZLS01000145.1 GCA_900197625.1 Rhodobacteraceae bacterium Water-Bin34
AAGCAGATCTCCACTTAATGGGATTGTATGTTTATTATCCTCATCATACTCTTGCAATAAATGCCGCTGATCATCTAACCACTTTACACCATCAGAAGCATCTTGCTCTAATATACTTGCATCCCTGATTACAATCGCATGAAGCTCATCACCAGATCGCATTAGATGAAATATACGATGCTTTCTTTCGTTAAAAGACGTTAAATTCTTAACAAATTCATCGAAACATTCAGACTTCGGTTTAAATCTTATAATTGATAGTTTTTGCATATCTACCTCCATTAGTGTCAAAGTCAGACTGCCAGATAATATATCCACCTGCAAACTTTTTCTCTAAAAATCGAGGCAAATACAAATTGGAATTTATATAAAACTATTAATTATACAATCAACTTGTACTCAATTGTTACTTCCTCAAAGGCGAATAAACTCCGCTAAGTATTACTCATTATAATTCTTCACATTGCGCACAATATATGTAGAAATGAGACAATAAAATAGTTCATAAAAAGGAATAATCTTATGCCCAACTTGTTAGTAACGGTAAAAATTTCCAAAGGATTTAAAACTTGGACAGAAATGGCGAAATCAATGGAAGAAAAGGCTGGATCAGAAGGAGCAAAAGTTATCTGGGCTGCAGCCAATCCTGATGAAACATCTATCTATGTCATGATGGATGTTCCAAACCCAGAATTTATGCAAACATTTGGTTTGAGAGACGATGTGAAAAAAGCTCGCGAAGACGCTGGCGCTGATGTTTCATCAACTACGGTTATTACTCAAATTGGCGATTACTGGTTATCAGATTAGTTTAATACTATTACTTGCCTAGGTCGCACTTCTATTTACTGTTTTCGATATTGAAAACTTTTAAACTAGCACTGAATTTATTCAGCTCAGTTCTAACAAACTAATGATATCAATTCAGTGCTTATTTTTATTAATAGTAATAAAATCTAAATGAATATTTTATATCACAAACAAGGGTAAAGATTCCATTCTGCATTCCCCTCTGCATCAGAGTCATAAGTAAACATAAAATATTTCCCATTAAGCTCTGATAATGCTTCAGATGTAGTTTCAAACGAAGCGCCACCTCTAAATTCTGCACCACCATCTGCTTTCATATTTCCAATTCCATTGCATCTATATTTAGCAACACCTTCTGAACAAAATATAACTCCAGTGTTTGGGCATTCTCCTAACCATGAACCATCAGGTTGCATTTCTGCAGTAAATGTTGCTTGCGCCATCACATCATGGCCTAACAGTTTTCCTCCACCAGATATGCTAGTTTCCATTGCAGGCAACCCAAATTTACCAGAATCTATCGGATTATTAGTTTCCTTAAAGGTCATTGAACCAGTATTTTTTCCAAGCATTTTTTTCTCCATATTTGCTGTATATCTAGTAGCAATCAAATCTGAGATAAAAACTACTCTCATTTTAAGACTGCTTTTACCATTGTTAAGGTTATTACAATATAATGGTAATATTATGGTAACTATTGGTGTGACTTTACGTAATTCTTCACATCATAGATAAATTATGCAGAAATTAAATTATAAATTAAAATTCAATTCAGGGAGAGCATAAAATGCCCGATACAATAATTAGTTTTACAACAATCGAATATCCTAACCAAGAAATGATGGATAAAGGACATGAAATATTTGAAAAAGAAATGGCTACACTCGCTGATAAGCTGAGGCCACAAGGAATGATAAAATTCCACTCAAGCCGTCTATTTCTCCCTGAAGGGAAATTAATGATGGGCAACTGGCTTGAATATAAAGACATGGCTGCATTTGAAGTTTGCAACAAAATCTGGGAAAAAAACGGTGAAGAGTTTTTTGAGAAGTATGGTGAAATGATGACAGAAGTAAAAATTACAGCTTACCGGGGCCAGGTGGTTCTTGATTGGTCTTAAAGCTTACTGAAAGTTTATCATTTTAAAATTTTTCTAACCATTCATGCGAAAGTTTTAAATTATAGCGAGAAAAACTTATATCTTTATATAATATTGAAAGGCCTTGGGCAGCCCATTTAACTCCATTGCTATATGCAAGTTTGTATAAAAATTCTGCTCTTGTTAGATCCTTTGGCATAGCTTCCCCAAAATGATGAAGCGTAGCAAACGCAAATGTTGCCGCTGCGTATCCTAAATCGTGTGAATGTTTTATGTCACTGATTGCTTTTTCATAGGATCCAGATCTTAGATAACCCCTAGCCCTTAAAAGATAATACCTACCTATATGATGATCTTGTATTTCGATTGCCTCGGTGCATGCGTCTATTAACTTTAAATATTGTAGATCTTCAAATTTAACAGGCACAGTTTTTTTGAGTGGATCAGCTTCCAATGATCCAAGAATATCACAATTTTCAAGAGCAGTAACTTTACTTGCAAATGCAATAAATATCATAACTATAATAATGTGCATCATTTCAATCCAATCGAAACACTTTTGCCTCTTTGGAGATGGTATTATAAGCCACAAATTCTCCACTGCCTACTGATGCACCCGTAATGGCACTGATAGTTACCTGATGTGTTATCAGCAGTGTAACCCCCTCTTTGAATTCTTCAAATCTTGAGTTTAATTGTCGTAATGTTTTAGCTTTATCTGCATATCCTTGAAAAAAAGAATTCAAACCTGAAAAGGTTTCCCACTTACCTAGATCCATAAGTTCGGCAGTTTCCTTACAACGACACCACTCGCTTGATAATATCTGATTAAAGCGGAAACCACTTTGAATGATTGCCGCACCAATAGCTTGCGCTTGCGCCTTACCTCTTTTGTCTAAATTTCTTTGACTATTACAATTATTTATTGAGAAATTAATAGGGTCCCCAAAACCAGGTGCTAGAGCATGGCGCATGAATAGAACATTAGCGTTTACATCTGATATTGAATCTCTAAGTTTACTCTGGCTTTCAGCAACAACTTGATTAGAGAGCAACAAAAAAAATATTACAATTTTGGTGATACGATTAATCATAGCACTACTTTAAACGTAGATTATATATATGCTCAATAAATAGTTTTAGATATAATATATTCACTAGATGTTAAAAAACATTCTGATGAATAATCTATGCTATATTTAGAAACTAATTCCTTTAATAATATATAGATTTTTTTAAATTAAATACTACATCTACCACGTAAGGGATATAATATTTACTTCTAGCTATTAATATTTAAATTGCTGCGGGGAGTTTGGTGGACATACCCCAATCCACCTAAAGCCTCAACGTAGGATTCCTTACTGGGGTATATATAATTTGGGGATTTTGATTTGTTCAAAATCCCCAGTTTTACTAGCCAAACATATCTGCAGTTATACCTGCATACCATCCCTCAGACTCTTCATAAGTTGCTTTTCGTAAATCAGCACTTTCATTTGTTGCTGAAATAAAACCATCAACCTTAGCAATCTTCTCATCTGTTGCTTTATATGTGGCACCTACTTTTATACCATCATTTTTATGAACTAAAGACCAACATGTATTTGAAAATTTTGCAGGGAATACTTTAGAGCCCGTCAGTGAACCACGTACTGCATTTGCGCAAACCTTTGCCTGACTGTTAGCTGAAAAACCAGATTTTGGCATATCACCCTGATGTGATGCATCACCTAATACATAGATATCAGCATTTGCTTTAGAAGACATATCCGAAGCATTAACTGGTGCAAAATTTCCCTTAGTAACACCAGCTAATTCTGCAATACGACCAGCTTTCATCGCTGGAATTACATTACATACATCAACGTTAACCTTTTCACCATCAATGGAAACTGTCATTGCATCAGGATCCACTGATACGTTTCCACCACCAAAATCACTACTAATCCACTCGATCATACCATCATAATGTTTTCCCCAACCTTCTTGGAATAAACCTTGTTTAGAGAATTTTGGCTTAGGGTCTGCAACAATGATCTTAGCTGTTGGATTATTGTATTTTAAATAGTGAGCCACCATCGAAACTCGTTCATAAGGCCCAGGCGGGCAACGGTAAGGGTTTGGCGGTGCGACCATTGCATAGGTTCCACCCTGTGGCATTGATAATAATTGTGCTTTGAGTAATTCAGTCTGCGAACCACCTTTATATGCGTGAGGCATAGAGTTTTGCGATGATAAATCCCAACCCTCAACAGCTCCATCAATAAAATCAATTCCAGGTGATAAAATTAGTTTATCATATGACAGTGAGTCACCGCTGGCGAGAGCAACTGTTTTGGTATCATCATCGACCCCAACTGCCCAATCATGAACAACATTTACCCCCCCCGCAGCCATTTTACCATAAGAATGACCAAGGTCATCAATAGCCTTGACGCCACCCAAATAGAGATTAGAAAAAAAGCATGTGTAATACATACGAGATGGCTCAATCAACGTGACATCAATTTTGCCCTTGCTATCCTTAGCGATGTAACGAGCAGCTGTAGCACCGCCAGCACCACCACCGATTACTACAACCCTAGGCTTACCATGACCATCGGCGAATACTGTTGGTGCAGCCAAAGTGGTCGCAGCTATAGCGCCATTTCCTATAAAAATTCTTCTATTTAGTCTCATATTTTCTCCTCCCAAAGTTTAGCCTCTTATTCGAGGTCCTTAAAATACGCAGCAAGTGCTGCAATTTCTTCATTAGTTAGTCTTCCTGCAATCATTTGCATGACAGGATGTGGCCTCACTTTTTTCTTGTAAGAATGCATCACGATTACAAAATCTTCTGTTGGCCATGCATTTATTCCAGGGATTCCATCTTCACCACCACTTCTCTGGTGGCAACTCATGCATTCACTAGCTAGGTATTCACCGTATTCTACATCGCCTACAATTGATAAAATTGATGGATCAACATTAGCAATTTTATCTTTTGGAAACTTTTCTAATTCTTCATTTTTTATACCATCTTGAGAAAATCCAGATAAATACAATAATAGATTTTTCCTATCATCTTCTTTTTTCAATCCACGGAAACTCATTCGGGTTTTTGCAATTAAACTTTTTGGGTTTTCAATGAATGAATTTAAAGTTTCACTGTTCCAGACCAAGCCCTCTTCACCAGCCTTGATCATACTTTTAGAGTATTTCACTCCAGGCAACCCGCCTGCAGATCGCCCAAATATATTATTTAGTTGAGGGCCCACACGATTTTTTGCACCCTCACCAATTTCATGGCAAGCTTGGCACTTTTTAAATATTTTTGCACCACTAGAAATGGATATAAGATTTTCAGCATAAGCACCCCCGTAAACGAGTGTAACTAAGAATATTAAGGCCAATTTGTAATACAAATATATTCCTTTATGCTGATTCTATTTCAATATTAGCACAAAATTGTAAAATCTAATAATGGATGCACACAGACAAAGACTAATGCA
>FZLS01000250.1 GCA_900197625.1 Rhodobacteraceae bacterium Water-Bin34
CCACTATCATTATTCGTAAACACAGCAATATTAGTACCCGCCGCTACACCGTATCTTGTTGCATATGCTCTAACAGATCCAGCTAGCATGATACCTGGTCGATCATTATTTGGGAATGCAATTGAACGTTCAGTGGCTCCCCCACAAATCATTGCTCGTTTTGAATAGATGCGCCACAATACTTGACGAGGTTTGTCCCCACTGTCCGCCAGGTGATCAGTTTTTCTCTCAAGTGCACCGTAAATGCCATGGTCGTAAGCGCCATAAACTGTTGTTCGAGTAAGGATGCGAACATTTGGCATTGCTTCTAATTCATCTTTTGATTTCTGAACCCATTCAAGGCCAGATATGCCTGAGATTGTATGCTCTTCTTCTAGAAGTCTTCCACCAAGAAGAAAATCTTCATCAGCAATAATGACACGTGCGCCTGCTCTTCCAGCTGCGAGTGCTGCTGTTAATCCCGAAGGACCTGCCCCTGCAATTAATAAGTCACAATGTAGAAAACCTTTATCATATTTATCGGGGTCTTCTTGTTTTGATAAACTCCCCAATCCTGCACTTGATCGGATTATAGGCTCATAGATTTTTTCCCAAAATGCCTTAGGCCACATAAATGTTTTATAATAGAAACCCGCGCCTAGAAATGGGGATAATAAATCAGTTACTGACATGATATCAAAATCAAGTGAACCTCTATGATTTTGGCTTTCTGATGTTAAGCCATCAAATAACTCAACGACAGTCGCCCGAGTATTTGGTTCTTGATGTGCGCCAGAGCGTAATTGAACCAATGCATTTGGTTCTTCTGAACCTGAGCTGAAAATACCACGTGGTCTGTGATATTTAAATGAACGCCCGACTAAGCGTTGGCCATTAGCTAACAAGGCAGATGCAAGGGTGTCGCCTTCATAACCTGTCATTTGTTTGTTGTTGAAGGTGAAGCTAATTGGTTTGCTTCTATTAATTAGCCCACCATTAATTCTATATTCCTGTTTCATTTAGAACGCCCCCGTGATCGGGCTACGTCACGCGCCAACTCAACATTAAAAATTTCGTGGGTAATTGTATCGCGGGTTACAACCAACCAGGATCTGTCTCCTGCCTCATGATACCAAAGTTCACGATATTTACCGGCTGGGTTATCACGCAGATAAAGGTAATCGTGAAAATTCTTTGCTGCATGTTCATCCATACCATCTGGACGATCAATCATTGATTCATCCCCTAGATGTATAAACTCATTTGCGTCGCGTGGTCCCAATAAGGGATGGTTGATAATCATTTCAAAATTCCCCTAATGTAAGTTCGGTTGGGCACCAACGCCCTTTTCATCAATCATATTTCCTCGAATGAAACGGTCTAATCGCATCTGACTAGCATTCTCGTGAGGTGTATCAGTTGCAAGTAAGTGAGCATAACAATACCCAGAAGCTGGTGTGGCTTTAAATCCGCCATAACACCATCCACCGTTAAAATATAAACCTTCAATTCCTGTTTTATCAATAAATGGAGAGCCATCCATGGACATATCCATTACACCTCCCCACATCCGCAGTAATCTTGCACGCCCAATCATTGGCATGATAGACATGCCCCCTGAACATACATCTTCTACGACGGGTAAGTTGCCCCTTTGAGCGTATGAGTTGTAGCCATCAAGGTCGCCCCCAAACACTAAGCCACCCTTATCAGATTGGCTGACATAAAAATGACCTGCACCATAAGTTATGACACCTGGTATTGTTGGCTTGAGACCTTCTGAAACAAATGCCTGTAATACGTGGCTTTCTATTGGAAGGCGCATGCCAGCTTTTTCCATAACACGACTTGAAGCTCCAGCCACACACACAGCCGTCTTCTTAGCTTTGATCATACCTTTACTTGTTTGTACGCCTAAACATTTACCATTCTTCATTTGGAAGCCTGTAACTTCACAATTTTGAATAATATCTACACCGTGCAAATCTGCTGAGCGAGCATATCCCCAAGCAACTGCATCGTGTCTTGCTGTACCTGCTCTACGTTGCAATAAGCCTGCCTTAATTGGAAAGCGTTCATTATCAAAATTCAAGAACGGACACATTTTTTGAATAGCAGCCCTGTCGAGCAATTCTGCATCAGCACCGGACATCAACATGGCATTTCCACGCCGCGCATACGCGTCGCGCTGTCCATCAGAGTGGGCTAAATTAAGGATGCCACGTTGTGACATCATTGCATTATAATTTAGGTCTTGCTCTAA
>FZLS01000146.1 GCA_900197625.1 Rhodobacteraceae bacterium Water-Bin34
CATCAGTAATCCTTAATGTTATTAACGCGGTGCTTCTCTTTTACTTTAGACATTACTTCTCGAAATCCATCATCTACTTTCATATTAGTACCACGCTCATGCACAATTTTTGGCATACCAATTACATGAACTAAATCGGGCATTTCATTTAGAGTTGTTTGCAATTCATCCCATGAACAAATAACATCCCATGTTGAATTCGTCTTAGTATCTTTCAAAGTATATGTTGGCATATCATTTTCCTGTTTAGATTCGCGTAGTTCTTTTTCCCTACGAAGTATATATTCATGATATAATTCATGCATTATGTTGGTTCACCGACAGGAGTAGAAATACAAACAGCCTGTCCACCTGGAGGAAATTTACCATAAACCCCAGTATACTGATGTCCTAATACATCACGTGCAGCAAAACACTCATACATTCCTTTAAATGATTTACTGGCTATAACTGTAGGTTCTAATACCTTTGTTTCGGTATTAAAAATTAATACTATTAAAACTAATGTCCACATTAGATCCTCTTATTCTCTTTTGCTATAGCAACACATGTATCCGTTGCATTTGTTTTAAAATAACGAGGCGCAAATGCATGGATGAATACTGCCCATGCTGCTTTTTCTAAGCGCCAGCTGATCTTACAAGCATGCTTAAAATGTTGCCATCTTGACATGTCTGCTTCTTCTAAATGTAATTTACATTCTTTACTAAACATAGTTCATTGTTCCTCCGAACCACTGTGGAATATCACGACCTGTCCAAACCATTTTAAACCGGTGCTTTTTAGTCTTGTAATATTCTTGATATGATAAGACTGGATCTTCCATTTTGCATTGAGGTTCATGATCCATTGCTAGTCGAAACGGTGTAAGCCCAACATTAGGAATATTCTTAGGTGCAACGGATAAAACATTTTCCAAGATTTGTTGCGTATAATGAACCTTATTATATCTATATTGATACTCGCGGCATAACGCCATGAAGTGATCATAATGCCACATATAATTTTGTAGAGATTCGCGTGTCCATATAGTACATGGGTGATTAAAATGCACAGCTTTGTACATAATATCTTCATTAATTGTATTGTCAAGCTCATAGTATTTTACCATAGTCTTACCAGACTTTGATGGCTTACGTGTCTCAGTTCCATCAAGCATGCGATGTGCTGTAGACAACATTTGTGCTGCTTCTACGATCATCTTGACCACGTGCTTGTCACATTGTAGCTGTGCTGCCTTAACTGGATCCTTGTCCAATACGAATAAATTCATGATATAAACTCCTCTAATGTACCTGTATATTGTACCACATCTGGATCGGTTTGTACATAGTTATTTTCACTTATTTTTAATATATACGCAGCTTTACTTCTTACCTTAGGATCATTCAATGGTAAGAAAGCACCAGATGCTCCGGTCCAATCTTCAAACTCTTTATCATAAAAGTCTATATTACAATCATTAGGATTTTCAGTCTGAAGCAAAGCAAGTTCATTTGCCCATTGCTGCCACTTATCATCGGACACAATAGATTCATCCATTTCATAATATAAGCAAGAATGCACCAGCATCTGTGATCTACGCTGGCGTATCTTTTCTTTCACAGTTTGATTAGACATAATGTAGGTAAGATCCTATGATGTACTTTGGATCATTTCTACATACTCGACCGGTGTGAGGATATGTCCAGTGTGGTGGAAATACAAGAACGCTCCCAGCACTACGAGGTACAGTAATCCCCATCGTGTCGAAAGACGTTTCGCCACCCACACCGTCATTGAGATAAGCAAAAAACACAAGGAAACGACGAGCAGAGCTGTAATCGCCCACATCGACGTGTTGATCAAATTTTCCAATATTAGGTTCATATTTCTTCATCCTTATTTCTTCAAATGCGTATTTTTCCGGCCAAGTTGTAATCTCTAACTCAGTACGGTATTGTTCTAGCACTTGTTTAAAGTTATACGTTAGGTAGTCAGTATACTGACCCCATACTTCTTTGTTTTGGTTTAAATTTATTTCTGTAAAATTCATGATAGGACTACTACGTTGTACGGAGTCCTGCTGATTAAATAACTCAATCATTGAGTCACAGATACCAGGTTCTATGACGTCTCTATATAGCTTGATGTATCTTTCCATTAAAAATCCTCACTTTACGATTATTTATATTATACCATAAAGTGAGGACTTTGTACACCTTTTATTTTGCGGTTGAAGTATATTCTCTCATATCGTCAATTCGTGATGAGAGATACGCTGCTTTCTTTTGTAGTTTAAATGCTAGGAGATCGTTACCTTCTTTCTCTAATCTTTTGATATAGTGTTTGAGCTCGTTGGAATCCTTTTTTAGACGCTCGATCTGGGGTCCATATAACACGTGATCTTTTCTCCTCGTTGATGGTTTACGACGGGTTAAGATGTCAATTCTCCTTTATCCTAGTTCAAAATAAAAAAGGACCGTCCCACAATATGGGCGATCCTTGAGTTTGCTATGAAAACATTATTATTGTTCTTCATAGAATTATTTATACAAATTCACATTTTGATTAGTCCTGGGAAAGTATCTGATACTAATTTTTTTGTTAGTCCTTTGTACTTACCAGTGAACTCTTTATCCTTACACAGAATAAGAAGCTTGGCGTCCTCAGGATCAATTGACTCTAGGATACGAATAAACATTACTTCTCGGTGTGTTTCTGACTTAACCTTTGGCCCGCCTTTAACAAAGAACTTAAATCGCTTAACAATATGCTTACGCACATGGTCTGCTTCTTTTGGTGTTGTTTCTTTATATGGAGGTGCACCTTTCGGTATTAGCCATTCAATGGAATCATCAAATGCGCCTTTTAAAAAGTATCGTACATGAGGAGTATCATAATGCTTTAGCATCTTACTCTTATCTTCACGTGTTTTAGCTTCGGCTACTTTAGTAAAAATCTCATGTAGAGTTGGCCGGTTAATATTTTCATTTATCATTAAAAATCCTCAATGCATTCAATTAATAGTTTACAGCGGTTCTTAATAAGGTAGTTTAAGATCTTCATCCTATGTGGTACCTTAACAGCTTCTGATGTATCTATAATAGATTTTTTAATCTCAGTTGGAACATATGCAAGATCAACCAACAATTGATTTCGTTTATAGTTTCGATATACTTCAGCAGTCATATATGATTCTAGGTTCTCTGCGTTATCAACGTATTCTTGTATCTTCTTCTTAGTCATAGGTGACTGGCGAATACTTTCTACAAAGGTATCATCTCCACTCAATACATTAGGAATACCATCAGAGCTATCACCCTTTAGTACATGCTCAAACAAGTAACTGTGAGGATTATCATCTTTGATAAACTTTTTAGTCATTGGTGAATACTGCTTAACATTACCATACTTCTGCAGTTGGATAAAGTCTTTATCAGCTGATATAATCATTATATCCTCATGCTGGCCAAACTCTTGTGTTTGCTCAACCAATGTACCAATAATATCATCAGCTTCTACATTAGGAATATACACAACTTTGTAAGGCATATTAGCAGCGATTTCATCACGTACCATATTAAGACATTTAAAGATCAGATCAAAGTCTAGACTTGATTCTGTACGGTTATTACGACGTGCCCATTTGTATTGAGGGAACACATCTCTACGCCAGGATCCTCCATCACATGCAATCACTACTTGTCCGTATTCAGCCTTATGCTTTTTAACATGCATACGAATAGAGTTTAAAATCATATGACGAATAGTGTCTTCATTCATATCCATTCTTTTTTGGTTAACAATAATGTTACCCATCGCTATTCCATTATAATCAATAATTATCATTTATTTCTTGTCTCCATTATCATTTCATGTATGATATCTAAGATCTCAACGAATGGATAATCAGGGTTTTCTTTCCTAACAAGTGCACCATATATCAAATTCATTATACATCCCATATCTCTAAAGAACGCTGGATCAAACTTAGGATTGTATCCATACTCTGACAACGTCATAAGTATCTCTTGAATACATTCACCAGCCATATCCATCTCATCGTCAGGACGAGGTTCTATGATAGGATTTCTAATCTCACCATATGGAAAAGGTATTACATTGTTGTTTTCATCATCATTCATTATTGTACCATTATACACTATTTTTTAGAGGATGTACACAAGTTTTTTACGTGATTGCGATGTATTTTTCCACCAACAAAGGCATTGTAGTATTCGTCTGGCTTAAGTAATACATCTCTGATAATCTGTTCTTTCATCTCAAGGTAGGACATTTCTCCCTTACCCATACAGAGATGCAGTATTTCACGACTAAATCTTTTATCACCATGTTCCTCAAGAAGAGTCTTTACTTCTTCTGAGCTGCCGTGATAGGTTGTCCAATCGGATTCAGTTATTTTAGTACGTTTGCGCTTTTGTCCCTTTAAGGGTTTAAGCTTTGTTTTTGAATAGAAGTTTTTCTTACCGATATACTTCATTCCGTTATCATTATCAGTGACTATGTAAACAAATCCTACATAGTCACCAATGTTTTCTGATGTAAAGGCTTTACCTTTATATTTCCAAGTATTCATAATAGACCATTGTTATCACTTTAGTCTATTTATTCGATGTCGTCAAAGTCCATTTCTAGCTGCTCTTTAGCATCTTCAGCATCTAGATTGATTCCACAAGCTGGGCAGTATTCTACTACGGCATCTCGATCATCAAATTTTACGTTAAATTCAGTTCCGCAGTGATAGCATTGTATCATATTGTCATTCCTCCTAATGCTTTAGATAATACCCAGTGATCAAATTCTGCGTATCCACCTATATATTCGTTTCCATCAGAGCTCACACTTTCAATCTGAGGGACTGTCCTTGCATTAGGAAACTTATCTAAGAAATCGTGTTCTGTAATATTATCACCAATTTTAAGAACTGTATATTTAAAATTCTTATCTTCAGCTAACTTAATTGCCCTAATACAGAAAGGACAATTATCTTTACTATAGATTACAATCATAGAGACATACCTTTAAATGTATCTTCGTTAACATCCTGTTTAACACCACCGATAACATATGAACTAATTTCTGTTTCTTGTGGTGCAACTTGTACATTGCCGCCACCGATCCATTTCTCTGTCCATGGTAGTGGATTAGCCTGAGGAGTACTATAAGGAGATGCGACTGCAAGAGTTTTCATACGCTTATTAGCAATCCATTCAATATAGTCTGATAAAAGCTTTGAGTTTAAACCAATCATAGAACCATCTTTAAATAGGTAATCAGCCCATTCTTTTTCTTGATCCACAGCAGCAACAAACATGCCAGTCACTTGTTCTGAACATTCACTACGAATCTTTTCAAAGTCAGGATCTTCTTTAGG
>FZLS01000151.1 GCA_900197625.1 Rhodobacteraceae bacterium Water-Bin34
TGTAACCCTGAATTTGGGAGAAGTTGGTGTATATCCGCAACTCTTCCATAAGTTGAATTCTCAACTGGCAACATTGCTAAATCTGCTTTTCCTGAAGCTACGGCATCAATTGCAGATTGAAAGCTATTACATGGCAAAACATTAGCTTCAGGATAAGCTTCAAAACAAGCTTGGTGCGAATAAGCTCCCAAAACTCCTTGGAATGCTATTTTGATAGTAGAATCGGACATTTTACGTTCCTTTCAAAATGGTCGTTTAGTCGCGGTTCTACAGCTTGCATTGTCACATTGGAAGAGGCTAGAAGGGCAACAGTAAAATTAAAGAATCCAAAGCCTACGGAGAACACAGCTATGGACAATATGGAATTCACTAAAATCACCGGAGCAGTTTGTGGAGCTTTATTAATCTTTTTAATGATTAATTGGGCTTCAGAAGTACTATATCATGTAGAATCTGGTGATCATGGTCACGGAGACACTCATTCAAAAAGTGCTGCATTAGCACCAGCATCTATTTATAATATAGAGGTAGAAGAAGAAACTGTTGTCGTCGAATCAAATTTAGAAGATTTACTTGCAGTTGCTGATGTTTCTAAAGGACAAAAAGTATTCTCAAAGTGCAAAGCTTGTCACAAACTTGCAGATGGAGCGAATGGAACAGGGCCACATTTATATAATGTTGTCGATCGTGACATTGGATCAATTGATGGTTTTGGCTACTCTGCTGTTTTAGCAAGCCTTGATGGTGGCTGGTCAACAGAAGCTCTTGATGGATTTTTAAAAAATCCAAAGAAATACGCACCAGGTACTAAAATGGGCTTTGCAGGTATAAAGAAAGAAACAGACAGAGCAAATATCATCGCATATTTACAAACAATAAAATAATTAAAATTAATCTAATTTATGAAGCCGTCCCTTGGGGCGGCTTTTTTTATTGATACTTTAATACTGCTTAGTGTTGAGATCTGTTCAAAATCACATAGTATATAAAAAAATGGAGGCTCTGATAACAATGCAACGATATAGCAAAATAACAACCAATATAATTTTTATTTTCCTTTTAGCACTAGGAAGTGTAGCGAATGCCGAAGAAACTCTTAAAACGCATGGCATTTCAGCTTATGGAGATTTAAAATATCCAGCAAATTATAAGCATTTTGAATATGTTAATCCAAATGCGCCCCAGGGTGGTACACTTAGATTGCGTCCATCAAGGGGTGGCTCTACCTTTGATAGCTTTAACAATTATATCTTAAAAGGTGCCCGTGTTACAGGTTTAGGTTTGTTATCAAGTAGTTTATTGACCTCTTCTGCTGATGAGCCCGATAGTTCATATTTGTATATGGCTGAAAGTATGGAGTACCCAAAAGATCGTTCATGGGTAATTTTTAAGATACGTGAAGACGCTACTTTTTCTGATGGAGAGCCCATAACAGCCTATGATGTAGAATTCACACGAAATATATTAGAAGAAAAAGGGCATCCATTTTATAAAAATGTATTTTTCAAAGATTTTGATAAAATCGAAATACTAAATGATAAAACTGTTAAATTTAACTTTAAAAAAGGCGCAAATATGCGTGATTTACCACAATATGCTGGTGGTTTAGCAATTTTACCAAAACATTATTGGAAAGATCGAGATTTTGGTAAATCAGGAACAGATATCCCAGTTGGTTCAGGTGGTTACACAATCACAGATTTTGAACCTGGTTTATTTGTTAAATATTGCAAAATAGAAAATTATTGGGCTAAAAACCATCCAGCAAATATTGGTACAGGTAACTTTGACTGCATAAGATACGAGTATTTTAAAGATGGCGACGTAAGTTTTGAGGCTTTCAAAAGTGGCGCTTATTTAGTTCGTGAAGAAAATGTATCTAAAAAATGGAAAACACAATATGATTTTCCAGCAATACAAAAAGGTTGGGTCAAGGCTGAGGAACTCCCTGATGGTTCTCCACAATCAAATCAAGGAATTTGGCTAAATTTACGAAAAAAACAATTCAAGAATATAAAAACTCGCGAAGCACTTCAGCATTTGTTTAATTTTGAATGGACAAATAAAACTGTTTTTTATGATTCATATACACGCTCCGATAGCTTCTGGGAAAACTCTCAAATGCAAGCTGAAGGTATGATAACAACTGATGAGCTAAACTTAATTCAACCATACCGTGATCAATTATTATCAACTGTTTTTGAAGATCCAGCATATATTCCTCCAGTAATGAAACAAAATAAGTTCGACAGAAAAGCATTACGCACTGCAAGTAAATTACTTGAAGAGGCTGGTTGGGTTTTAGAAAACGGTATTTTAAAAGACAAACAAGGTGAAACTTTTAGTATTGAATTCATTGATGATAATGATGATTTCTTACACATTTTAACTCCAATCATCGATACAATGAAACGTGCAGGTATAGATGCAAAATTCATTCAAATTGACCGAGCACAGATGATTGAGCGTATGAAAAATTATGATTTTGATGTTCTTGTTGCTGGGTATGGAACAAGTTCAAGCCCAGGCGAGGAAATTGCACAACTATATGGCTCTGTTGGAATTGAACAACTAGGTGGAGCAAACTTATCAGGTTTCGGGCATCCTGCCGTAGATGACTTAATTAAAAAAGTGGGTGGTGCAAAAACTAGAGACGAAATGCATATTGCTGTTCGAGCTATTGATCGCATTTTAAGAGCATATCACATTAGAATTCCAAATTGGCACTTGGCAGCAGATCGCTTGGCCTATTGGGATGTGTTTGGCCGTCCTAAAATTAAACCTAAATATGATCTTGGCGTAATGAGTACATGGTGGTTTGATCAAAATAAATATGATTCCCTCATTGCAAATGGTGCTTTTAAATAAATGAGTGCATATATTCTCCGGAGGCTATTTCTAATAATTCCAACTTTGATTGGGATTATGCTGATAAATTTTGTATTAATTCAATTTGTCCCAGGTGGCCCTATTGAACAAATAATTGCGCAAATGGAAGATGGAAGTGCAGGTGCAACGGATCGCTTCACTGGCAGCGGAGATGACTCAAATAATCAATCAGAAAATAATGAATATAAAGGTGCTAGGGGATTACCTCCAGAATTAATTGAAGACTTAGAAAAGCAATTTGGGTTCGATAAACCCCCAGTTGAAAGATTCCTTACGATGTTATGGAATTATATACGTTTTGACTTTGGTGAAAGTTATTTTAGGTCAATTACTATAATTGATTTAATTCTGGAAAAGATGCCGGTATCTATCACATTAGGATTATGGTCCACCTTATTGGCATATATGGTATCAATACCCTTAGGTATCCGCAAAGCGATTAGAGATGGTTCATCATTTGATGTTTGGACTTCAGGCATAATAATTGCAGCTTATGCAATTCCAGGATTACTTTTTGGAATTTTATTAATTGTTTTGTTCGCTGGAGGCTCTTATTGGCAAATTTTTCCATTGAGAGGTCTTGCTTCCGAAGGTGCTGCTGATTTTGGATTTTTTGAACGAATAATAGATTACTTCTGGCATGCAGCGTTGCCTATTTTAACTTCAACTATTGCTGCATTTGCAACCCTAACTCTTTTAACAAAAAATAGCTTCCTTGATGAGATCAATAAACAATATGTGATGACTGCACGAGCAAAAGGTTTGACTGAATTTAAGGTTTTTTATGGCCACGTTTTCAGAAATGCCATGCTAATAGTAATAAGCGGATTTCCAGCATTATTTGTTGGAATATTCTTTGGTGGTTCATTAATTATTGAAGTTATTTTCTCATTAGATGGGCTTGGGCTTCTTGGGTATGAAGCAGCCATAAATCGAGACTATCAAGTTTTTTTTGCAACGCTTTATATTTTTGCTTTGATTGGCTTGTTAGTAAAATTACTCTCTGATCTTACATATATCTGGATCGACCCAAGAATTGATTTTGGGAGTCGTGAAACATAATGAAAAATGTCTTAAAATCACCTTTGTCAAAGAGACGCTGGCAGAACTTCAAATCTAATAAACGAGCATATTGGTCTCTTTGGATATTTGGAACAATTTTTTTACTATGTTTATTTGCTGAATTAATAGCAAATGATAAACCTTTAATTGTTAAATTTAAAAATGAGTTACATTCACCAGCTTTTAAATATTATTCAGAATTTTATTTTGGTGGTGATTTTAAAACTGAAGCAATTTATCAGGAAATGGAAACGCAATGCTTGATAAAAACTGGTGGCCTCGAAATTTGTCTTGATGAACCTGAAGAAACATTAATTTCCTTAAATAATGGCACGCTAAGTTCAACAAGTGATAAAATTCTGAAAGGTTGGATCTTATGGGCACCCATTCCTTACAGCTTTGATACTATTAATTATGACATTGACCGTGCACCATCTGCTCCAGATGAAAATCATTTTTTAGGAACCGACGATCAAACTCGTGATGTTCTTGCAAGAATAATTTATGGGTTCCGAATATCAACAATCTTTGGATTGGTCGTAGTTTTTTTTAGTTCAGTTATTGGGATAGCTGCTGGCGCAGTCATGGGATATTTTGGGGGTTGGGTTGATTTAATACTACAAAGGCTTGTTGAAATTTGGGATGGAATGCCAATGCTTTACGTAATTATCATTATGGCTGCCTTATTTAATATAAACTTTCCAATATTAGTGTTTTTAGTCATTTTATTTAGTTGGACTGGTTTATTAGGTGTCGTGCGTGCTGAATTTTTAAGAGCGCGTAATTTTGAATACGTTCGAGCAGCAAGAGCAATGGGCGTAAGTGATATTAAAATAATGTTCCGTCATCTTTTACCAAATGCAATGGTTGCTACATTAACATTCTTACCCTTTACGATTACTGCTTCAATAGGAACCTTAACAACCTTAGATTTTCTAGGATATGGTCTCCCTCCCAGTTATCCATCTTTGGGAGAATTAGCACTGCAAGCAAAGAATAATCTCCAAGCCCCATGGCTAGCCTTTTCAGCATTTATCACATTAGCAACTATGTTATCATTATTAGTTTTTGTTTTTGAGGGTATTAGAGACGCATTTGATCCTCGAAAGACCTTTAAATGAAA
>FZLS01000229.1 GCA_900197625.1 Rhodobacteraceae bacterium Water-Bin34
TTGCATTACAAAGTAATAACTATTATGAAATAGATGAGCATACTCATTGTGTTAGTTCTGTTGTAGAATTGGCAGACCAATATGATATAAAAGAGGTATACTATGAGGGTGAGCTCGAGTTTGATAAATATACAAGATATATGGTGATAGGAAGAGTATAGTATGTACAACGGACCAATAAAAAAAATGCATCTTGAGATAACGAATAGATGTAATGCTGCTTGTCCTGCATGCCCAAGGACCGGTGATTTTAAAGGTAAATTGGCAGGTCATATGGCAATGTCAGGTTGGCACGACTTAACCTTATCAGATATAAAAGAGATCCATAAAGAAGTACCTACGCTTAAAGAAGTAAATCTTTGCGGAAACTTTGGAGATCCAGCTGCTGCACCAGACTTCTTTAAAATAGTAAACTACTTTGCTGATAATAATATACGTGTTATCATATCTACAAATGGTGGACCGCGTACTCCTAAAGCATGGGCTAGTATAGCTCGGCCAGGAGTAAAGGCCCAGTTCCATATCGATGGTGATGAAGATACTAATCATATTTACAGAGTAGGAACTAAATGGAATAAAATAATGGCAAATGCTCAAGCATACCTTGATGCTGGAGGATCTGCTAATTGGACATTAATACCATTTAAGCATAACGAACATACTATAGATAAATGTGAAGAGCTTGCAAATACTATGGGGTTTTCGCAATTTAAAGTTAAAAAGACATATCGAGTAGGTAATAATGATAGTACATCGCAACCAATAGAATTACCCACAAACAAAAAATATATTAACGAGTATGTTCATAAAAACATTAATAGAGATATAAACTGTAAAGCAAGAAATGAAGATGAAATCTATATTTCAGCTGATGGTGATGTTGCACCATGTTGTTGGACAGGATCAAATCTTTGGCAAGAGAAATATAAAAATCCTAAATCACCCAAAAGCCCATCTGTTGAAAATAATTATTTTGTAGATTTTGACAATAATTTTAGAACAAATAAACTTAGTAATATTATTGACTCTTACATTGATAAAACTGATCAATATGAAGTTGCATGGGAATGTAAAGCATTTGCTGTATGCAATAAGAGTTGTGGAACAAGTAAGTGGCTTGATCGGTATCAGGATAGATCATGACAAAATATCAGCATGACAGTCATACTATTCAATTTGAATTAATAAAGACAATAGAAGATGCTAATAATGATACTCTAGGAAAGATAATTAATATTATTGATAGTGTCAGTATATTATCGTATGACCGAATTAAAATACCTAATATGAAATACGAAAGAAAAGAAGATCAGCTAGTTGTTAATTGTGAATATATTAAAGGCACTATACTAGATCCTAAGGTACATACACATTTTAGAAGTATAATATTTGAAGACTTTGTTTTATCAGAAAACAAATATTCAGTTACAGACTATCATCCTAGAAATTTTATCATACAAGATAAAACTTTTGATCTATATTATGTTGACATATATGGAATACAGAAGTCTGATATAGGCATGAGGAAAATAAGTTTTAATAGGTATTTTTTATGACTCCAGCAGATCACCCATTATATCGTAAAATCGGATTTAACATTGACATTACCGATAAGTGTGTATTAGCATGTCCTCGCTGTATGAGGCAAGCTAAGCCTGGTTTACATAAACGTGGTAGTGATTTAACTGCAGAAAACTTTAGAAAGGTTGCAAAGGTATTCAATAGAATATCATGGTGCGGCCAAATGGGAGATCCGATATATCATTCTGATATGCATAGTTTATTGGATGTAGCAATAGATGAGCAGGTTGACTTATCGATAGCTACTAATGGATTTGGCAAAAAAGATAAATGGTGGGATATATCATACGAAAAGGTTGCGCAAATAAAAAAGCACCGATGGATATTTGGTGTTGACGGACTGCCTAAAGACAGTCACAACTATAGAGTTAATCAAGATGGAGAAGCTGTATTTAAACAAATGATACGCGGCGTAAATGCCGGAAATAATATTGTATGGCAGTATATAGTGTTTTCATATAATGAAGACAATATAGAAGAAGCACAAAAAATGGCAAAAGATAACGGTATACAGTTTATGCTAGTAGAATCTAGTAGATGGTATACTGATGATGATCCTTTAAAACCTACTAAATATTTTATAGATAGAGTTGTCGGAAAAGAAATAGAACGTATGGGCGAGATAGTCAATGACTGATAACAATTGGATAGATCGAGATAACGAAATTGCTAAATTAGAAGTTAAGTTATATCCCCGCTGTGTTAAATTTGAAAAAGAACCTACACTAAGCGCAACGGGTTATATTGTTCCATGTTGCTGGGCTGATAGTTCTACATTTGAGGGTTTAGAAAGTTTAATGAAACCACATTTACATATTGATAATGTAGATAGTGTTGAGGATATTATATTGTCAGAAGAGTGGGATGAGTTCTTTGATGTACTAACTAACAAACCAAAAGAGGCACCGTTGATTTGTAAAAAATACTGCTGCACTGATAAATCATTTAAAAACAGAGGTGACTATGAAATTAAGCGTTAATGGAGAAACTATAGGGTTTTTTGATTTTGATTATAAGGCTATCTCAACCAAAATTGGAATATCTGTTTCAGGCGGATCTGACTCTGCAATGTTATTTTATCTTATGGCTAAGCATTTAAAGGGTGTAACACTTCAACCATGGAGCTGTG
>FZLS01000063.1 GCA_900197625.1 Rhodobacteraceae bacterium Water-Bin34
ATTACAGATGCTCGTAAAATGATGACTATGACTGAAGATTTTTGGTTCCCACGTCGTGGTGGTGAACGTTCAACTGAGGTTGATACACTAGCTGGCGGTACATCTCAAGCTTTAAGTTCTGATGAGAATATGCAGTACTTTCAACGTAAACTATATAAATCGTTAAAAGTTCCTATCTCAAGACTTGAACCTGAGTCAATGGCCACGTTCGGCAGATCTTCTGAAATTACAAGAGACGAGTTAAAATTTAGTAAATTTGTACAAAGATTGAGAGCAAGATTTTCTCAACTATTTACGAACATATTAGAAAAGCAATTAATCCTTACAGGTATGTTAACTCCTGAAGAATTTGCTGCAGTAAAAAATCTAATTCGTTACGACTTCGTTGTAGATAACTATTTTACTGAGCTAAAAGAAGCTGAGATAACTAGAGAAAGACTTACAACACTGCGAGAAGTTGAAGAACATGTAGGCACATACTACTCAAGAGAGTGGGTGCTTAAAAATGTTCTCCGCATGTCAGAAGAAGAAATGGACAGTATGAAAGAACAAATAGAAGCTGAACTTAAGGAAAATCCTCCAGATGAAGCTCCTGAAGAAGAATAAATCATAACAAACTATAATATTGTATAAATATACAAAAGATTAACCGGGAGAAAAATGATGAAATCATTTAGAACTATAGTGTCAGAGGTTGCACAACCTCGCGGACCTGAAGAAAAAAAGTTTAAGGATATGCATTCTTATGAAACTAAGTCTCATCCAGTCGCGCCCGACGCTGTATTTACCGGTGCCATTGGCGCTGATGATTTACCTAAAGCAAAAGCAAAACGTAAAGCTGACCAAGATGGTGATGTAAATTACGACAAACAATTTAAAGAGTCAAACGGATCAACTATGGTTTGTAAAGATTGCGGTGACGAATTTGGTAAACCAACACCGGGCAATGGTTGCACTAATGATTGCAACGATAAAAATGAAAATTGTTGGATACCAAAAGAGAATGTAAATGAATTAAACAAATCAACTTTAGCTAGCTATATTAAAAAAGCTCACAGCGATAAAGAAACTCAGTCTAATCTTGGCCAACATCATAAAGATATGGCTATGAAAGCTGGTAAAGGCAAGGATATGTATAAACAAGCTGATCTAATGCATAAGCATAAAAAGAAAGCTGGTAACAGATCAATGGGTATTGCTACAGCAGCTGATAAGTTAACTAGAGAAGAATTAGAATTAGAAATTAATGAAGATTTAAAAATGGTTTCTAGTGAGCCGCACCCAAAAGGTGGTCACATCGTAACTTTAGTAGATAGGAACGGTAAAAAAGTAATACGCCATCTTAAAAAGGGTAACGTTACCGATATGGGAAGTCGTATGAAATCATCAAAATACGATGAGGAAACTCAACTTGATGAGTTATCTCCAAAAACTATGAAATCTTATGCTAAGAAAGCTGACGCTAGTATTGCTAAAGCAGTAGACACAATGAAAGGTCGAGCATCTAGAGGTTGGGCTGTTGACAATGATTCAAACTATGACACTATAAAAAAACGCATGCAAGGCAAAGCATCTCTTACTCGCAAAAAGGTGATGAAAAGAGATGGCTTTAATAATGTTAGCCCACAATTCGCCCGTAATGAATCATCAGAACAGCTTGACGAATTGTCTCCTGCGAAGCTAGGAAGCTATATCAAGAAAGCTGGACCTGATGCAGTAAAACAAACAGCACAAGCTAAGCGCCATGCAGATGCTGGCGATATGTCTGATAAAGATGCAGATATGTATAAAAACTATGCTAAGTCTCAGCGTAGTATGGATAAAGCTAAAAATCGTCAAAAGGGCATTGATAAAGCTGTAGATAAGCTTACAAAAGAATCTCTATTAGGTGAAGAAAGAGAATCTTATTATAGTTCTAAGAAGCATGCTTATAAGCCAAAGAGAAAAGAGTATGATCCAGATAAAGTAGCAACTCAAGCGCATTTACAACACGCGCACGACTTCCATGATGTTGAAACTGATAAAGGATACGATCGTTACCAGACATCTCGTGTAACTGTGCCTCATCACAAAGCTCAAGTAGGACACTTACATAAAGCTATGAAGGCTAATGCTACAGGTGATAAAGCTGCTTTAAAAAAGCATATGCATGATTACCATCATGGCAATGAAAATCATACAATTAACAAAACTGCTACTTATCCGCATTCACACCATTTGCCTCATCATGGCGATAGAGAAAATGTTAAAGAAGAAGTCAATGAGACAACTATGTCCGCTGTTAAGAAACCAGTAACCGTAACTGGTCCAGATGGTAAAACTCGTACTGTTATGAGAACAACCAAAAATAAAAGAACAGATGACCACGGTCAAGATATTATTAGAGCTGAAGACAAAGCGCAAGTAAACGCTATGGTTAAAGCAGCGCTTGGCGGAAAAACAAAAGTGAAAGAAAGTCTTTTAGATATGTTCGCTTCTAAACTTAGAGGAGACTCTGAGTAAAATGGCTTGGGTTGATGTTCCAGGATCAGGTACTCCGGCAATATGGCAATATGATAATGCTGCAACTGCCGCTGATACGTACACAGATGCTAATGGAACAACAGCCTCAGGCATAAGAAGTTTTACACCACCTGGTGGAAACACACAACAGATTTACGTAAAAGTGCGTAAAAAGGGTGAAACAGCTGAACGCGGTGAATTAAGTAAAACATACTATGACGCAAGAATTTAAAAAGATCAAAGGAAACCTATCATGATTTTAATTACTGAAGTAACAGAAGATACAGCGGTATCCACAGAGATTAACGAAGAAACTGGTAAGAAAACCCATTTCATCGAAGGTATTTTCATGCAAGGCGATCTTAAAAACCGTAATGGTCGTATATACCCTGCTGAAATCCTAGAAAAAGAAATGGGCCGTTATCAGAAAGATTTTATCGAAACTAAAAGAGCCCTTGGTGAACTAGGACATCCAGATGGTCCTACTATCAATGGCGATCGTGTTTCGCATTTGATTACTGAAATGAAAAGAGAAGGATCAAACTTCACTGGTAAAGCTAAAATTCTTAGTACACCGATGGGTGAGATTGTTAAAACTTTCATGGATGAAGATGTAAAGATCGGTGTATCTACAAGAGGCCTTGGTTCTGTTAAACCAACGGCACAAGGAATTATGGAAGTCCAAAAAGATTTCCATCTTGCAACAGTTGATATCGTAACAGATCCTTCTGGACCTAATTGTTTCGTAAATGGTATCATGGAAAATGCTGAGTATTACTACGATATAGCTTCAGGAAATTGGGTAGCGCAAGAGCCAGTTGAACAAGTTATCGAAGAAATTCAGGATGTTGTAGAAAGACAAATCAGAAGAGTTGTTCATAAAATTGATGAGAGCGTGGCTTCTGAATTGTTTCAACGGTTCGTTAATGGACTAAAAAAATAAAACACCTGTAAACTAAAGTTATTATAAATAATACTCATATAATAAAAGAGATCCAATAAAGGAGTAGAACATATGTCAAATGAACTAGACGAAAAGTTCGTAGCTGATGACGGAATTTCTTCAGTAGAAGAACCTGCGACACCGGCTGGCGGAACAATTAAGAAAAAGAAGGCTGACGTTAAAAAAGCAGTTGACCCAACTGCTGATAAAATCAGCACACAAACACCAGGCATGAAAGAAGACGCTGTTGACACAGAGTCAGAAGAGATTGTTGAAGAAGTTATCGATATCGAAGAGTCAATTGCGACTATGTTCGAAGGCATGGATTTGTCTGAAGAATTTACTGCAAAAGTAACTTTGGTATTCGAAGCTGCAGTTAACGAAGCCGCTACTGCTAAAGCGAATAAAACTATCGCAGAAGAAGTAGAAAGAATTGCTGAAGAAATGCACGTAGCTGCAGAAGAGTCAGTAAATAATATTGTTGAAAATCTTGACTCGTATCTCGACTACGTTGTAGAAGAGTGGATGACAGAGAACACAGTAGCTATTGAAGCCGGTATCAAGGTTGAAGTAGCTGAGTCCTTAATGTCAGGGCTTAAAGGTTTGTTCGAAGAGCACAACATCGACGTTAATGAGGAAACTCTAGATATCGTAACAGCGCTTGAAGAAGAAGCAGCAGAAGCAAAAGAATTCGCTAACAAAGCGATTACAGAAAATGCAGAATTAAAATCTATATTAGCTGCAGCTGATGCTCATGAAGTTTTTGTTGAAATGTCAGAAGGTCTTTCACTTGTAGAACAAGAAAGATTTAAAGTACTTTCAGAAAAATTAAACTTTGCTGATGTCGACACATATAAATCAGATCTTGCAACACTAAAAGAGTCTTTCTTTAAGAAAGCTACTCCTGTAGTGGAAGAAGTAACTGAGGAAGAAGAAATCATTACTGAAGATACAGAAGCAAAGATACCGCTTTCTGAGCACTCTTCTATTAATGCTCTTTTATCGGCTTTTAACACGAAGCAATCATAATCGCAACCAGATGAAATACTTAACTTTTATAAATACATCTAGAATAAACTCACAAGGAGATAGAATCACATGACTCAGTCAAACTATCAGATGCTCGTGGAAAAATGGGGCCCAATTCTTGAGCACTCTTCTTTCGCGCCAATCGATTCACAACACAAGAAAAGCGTAACTGCTACAATTCTTGAAAATACAGAAAAAGCACTTATGGAGTCTGGCGATACGTCTGCTTCTATGAGTTCTCTTCTAAACGAAACACACGCAAACGATGCAGGAACAGGCGGCTTCGGCTCAGCTTCTACTGCTGGCGGACCAACAGCTGGTTATGATCCAGTATTGATCAGCTTAGTACGTCGTGCAATGCCAAACTTGATCGCATACGATATTGCTGGCGTTCAGCCAATGACAGGCCCAACAGGCTTGATCTTCGCAATGCGTTCAACACATACTTCACAAGCTGCGGCTAACGAAGTATTCTATAACGAAGCAGATACTGATTTCTCAGGTGCTGGTACACATGCTAACGCATTGGGTGCAGGATCAGAAACAACTGGTACTGGTATGGGTACAACTGAAGCTGAAGCATTAGGCGACGGTAACGGTACTAACTTCGCAGAAATGGCTTTCTCAATTGAAAAAGTTACTGTTGCTGCTAAGTCAAGAGCTTTAAAAGCTGAATACACAACAGAGCTTGCTCAGGATCTTAAAGCCGTACACGGTCTAGATGCTGAAACAGAACTAGCGAACATCTTACAGTCTGAAATCTTAGTTGAAATCAACCGTGAATTAGTTCGTACAATCTACTCAAACGCTGTTGCTGGTGCAACTGCAACTGCTTCCGCTGGTACATTCGACTTAGATGTTGATGCTAACGGTCGTTGGTCAGTAGAGAAGTTCAAAGGTCTTATGTTCCAAATCGAGCAAGAAGCTAACGCGATTGCTAAAGGCACAAGACGTGGTAAAGGTAACATGGTTATCTGTTCATCTGATGTTGCTTCTGCACTTCAAATGGCAGGTGTCCTAGATTACACACCAGCTCTTAACTCTAACTCATTGAACGTTGACGACACAGGCAACACATTTGCTGGTGTTCTAAACGGTCGTTATAAAGTGTATATCGATCCATATGCAGGCGCAAACTACATGGTAGTAGGATATAAAGGTTCATCATCTTTCGATGCTGGTCTATTCTATTGTCCATATGTGCCATTACAAATGGTTCGTGCAGTTGGTGAGAATTCTTTCCAACCAAAAATCGGCTTTAAGACTCGTTACGGCATGGTATCAAACCCATTCGCTGCTGGCGGATCTCAAGGCAATGGCGCACTTACAGCGGACGCAAACGTTTACTACAGACGTGTTGCAGTAAGCAACTTATTCTAAAAACAAGATATCGGATAACGATACTACTAGGGGAGCTGAAAAGCTCCCCTTTTTTTATGCGAGATAGTCAGTAAGTTTATTAACTTTATTGCAAAAGTCTTTATAAGAGATTTCAACTTTAGTTTGTTTGTAAAAAAGATACTTGTGAATTCTTTGCCAAATACTTTTGTCCACCATAGGATATCCAAACGAAAATACTATAGCTTCATAATGTTGGTAATTTCTACAAGTCTGGACGTTCCAAAATTTTGTTAAATCCTGATCTGTATAAGGTCTATTTCTTCTTCGTTGTTGCGGTGCTTTATGCCATATTTCGCTGTTATCCCAAACTATGTGTAAAGTAATACCGCCGTTACACCACCATGGAATTTCATGACAAGGTCTTTCGACTGTATTAATAACATTGTCATACCAGTATATGTCACAATCAAAGTCATTCATTTCTTTTATAAAATCAGCTTTTTGTTGTTTAGTATTGAATAAAACTCCAATATAGCGATGTTTAGAATCATCATGACCCTGACAACTTGTAAATGTCAAATACCCTTTTTTGTGTAAAGCGAGCACAGCTTCTTTTACACCTGGTTCTAAATTATCTTTTATAATGCTTGAGTATTGACTTACAAATGTACTAACATAATTGCCGTCTTCATCTTGAAAACAATATGTTCTACCATCAATTAAATGATCGTTTCCTTTTACGAACATCGCATGTCTATGACCATCTTCAGGACTTGTAAAACCTGGTTCGTTAGATTCCTGATGGTATTGATGTTCATAAGGTATTTGATATTCGTAAAAGGTTTTTGGCAATGGCATTTTTATCTAGGAACCAACGGTTGAGTTGATATTGCGTCATGATAATCACCAGAATTATAGTAATCTCGTGTCGCAGTTTCTTTAACCATAACATCGTTTTTTAAACGATACGTTACGATTTCTCTGCGTATAACACCTTCAATGTCTCCTTCAAAAGCATTTTTAAATGGTCCATCTGTCATATCACATACCTAACGCATTCATATACAACTCAGTCATTGCATTTTCGTTTTCAACATCGTCACGGTTTCTTTTACGAATTGCAACGATTTTTCTGATAATCTTAGCTTCGTATCCACTACCTTTAGCTTCAGAAAGCACTTCTTTGATTTGATCAGTAACTTCTTGCTTTTCAGTTTCCAAAGTTTCTACTCTTTCGATAAAAGCTCGAAGCTGATCTGCAGTTACACTTGCTGTATCATTCATTATATATTCCTTTTCAATTTGTAGTATTTATTGTAGGTCTGCTTGACCTTATCTAGTTCTGGATGTCGATGTATCCACTGTCCTGTTGAGGGATCGAATTGTTCTCGAAAGAACCTATCCATTATCTCATGACCAGTATTAATCGATGTATCTACATCCAAACATTTTTTATCAAATTCTGCATCCGACATTATCTCAGAGTTTTCTATCTCATAAGCATATGCTGCTATACACAGTTTGATTCGAAGATGAGTCTGCCTTTCGACAGAACTGCCCCATTTAGGTTTCTCTTCCTCTTGGAAAAATTCTTCTAATGACATTTTGTATGTTTAACTATCATTTATATACTTCTACGTTAACTGTCCAATGTGCTTCTTGCCACTGTTCACCAGTAACACGATTAATGCCATCATTGAAAAAAGGTCCTCTTACATAAACATCGGCAGATGGATCGTAAGGTACTTTTGATTGATCTGCAAAAGCTTGCGCATCTGCTTCGGTTTCAAAATAGTAATCTTTTTTAGTATGCATAATTTTTCCCAGTTAGATTATGTATTCTTTATAAATTGATTCTAACAGAATGTAAACTATAATTTACCATCTTCTCGCATTTTTTCTCGTATTTTTGTAGCGGATATATCGTGAATATCTTTACCAAGATCATGTTCTGTAAATGTATATCCAACACCTCGTCCGTAACTAATATCAACAATATTAGGTACTTCTAAAATTAGATACTGATGTCCGTTATGAAAACCATGCGGAGCTAATCCCATTTCAATATTATCAATCACGTCAATAATACCAAAAGGATTATCATCTTGTTTAGCTGTTCTTCCTGCGCCTGCATCACCTTCAAAATTAAATACATCACGTATCATAATAACGACTTGGCCAGTAATTGAGTGTGCACGTTTAAATAATTCTGTATGACCATCGTGCCACGGTTGCCATCTTCCCAACATTTGTACAGTAGGCTTTTTATAATCAAACATTATGTTCCATCCTTATATGTCTTTCTATAGCATTAGCTAAAGTTTCATCTGTATCATCGTACCATTTAGATACACGATAATTTACTACTGAAGGTTTTTCAAATAGTTTGTTTGTATCAGCAAACCGGCCTTCCTGAATAGTATCCATCCACACTGTATAGTCAGCATCAAAGATATCACGAGTTTCTTCAAGTGGACAGACAAAGTCGCAAATAACGGTTCGTTTCATTTCTTTTTCGTAATCAGCAATTCCTTTCATACGATAAGCTTGACGTAACCTAGCGACCTCGCTAAATTCCCAGTCGTTTGCCATTTCACGAATTTTGTCTGCATTAAACCAAGCACAGTTTAGTCGTGCTTGAAGTTGTTCGGCCAACCAAGTCTTTCCAGAACCTGGGAGGCCAAATATCAATATTTTCATTAATCTTCTCCTGACATATTCAAATCTAATACTGTAATAATTAATGAAGAAACTACAGCTAAAATATACAAAGATGTCATACCTGCAAAGAAACCGTAACCTTCACTCCACAATATATATGTACTTAACGACATTATAGCATTGTGAAGAAACTTCCATTGATAAGGAATATGATCTGCATAACCAAGTTCTACATCCCAATTTGGACTAAACACTAACGTGCATACTTTTACAAATTGGAAAATAGAATATATAATTGCTAAAGCTGAAGGTATCATGTAGGTAATATCTGAGGTGTATTGAAAACCACCGATACTTGCAAGATGTATCAATACAAAGATTAGTGTATAACGCATTTTTAAAATCCACGAATAATATTTAAAGGGTCGATGATAATGAGGAGCATGCCAATACATGCTCCCCAAAAGATTATTTTTTTAACTTCTTCCATTATGCAGCATCAGCCATTTCTAATGCTAGATCAAGAGAAGTAATTTTCTTGCTTGCGTTTTGACCGAACCAAGCAGAAGTCATGCGGTTATCTGCATTACGACCTAATTCGTGATCTGTCATGTAGGTAACTGCGTTGTAAGCATTCCACCAAGTTCCTGGTGCGAATTCTGCACCTGGCTGTGTTTCTACAAGAGACATTGCTTTCTTAGCAGAGCGGGCAAGATCTTCTTTCTCTTTGTTTGATTTGCCAAAAACAACACCGAAGAACTCAGTAAGTTTTTCATCTGTATAACGCTTTGAACCAAGAAACTCTGCAGCTTCTTTGAATTGCTCAACTTTATTATGAGAAAGTCCAAGAATATCTTTTACTTTAGCCGCATCAAATACTGAACGGTGATTAACACGAACTGAAGGCTGGCTTTTCTCATTAAGCGCAACTGCCAATGTGTTATTGCATACGACACGTTCCATTACGAATTTAATGTCGATTGCTTTACCGTACTCGTGCGGATTTGAGAAAAGCAAATAACCTTTTACTTCATCTCCACCGAAGAGTGAAAACCCGTCTTTTACGTCAGCCATTGCCCAAACAATACGACCGTCTTTTAAAGAACCAGCAGTATCCATCATCATGTCGCCTGCCGCAACAAAATCTGTGAAGAAATCAAAAGCTTCACTGTTTTGAACAGGGTTCCAACCTTTACCTACTTGTGTAAGGATTTTTCCGTCAGTTGAGCGAACTAGCGCTTGATTTCCAGTTGCAACATTATCGCCTTTCCAGCGCATAAATGTATCAACTTTTTCAACTTCCCAGTTAAGACCTGCGACTTCCATCATTTGCTGTGGAGTCATGTCGTCTGAGACTGGAGTACCAAGACCATGCCATGGTAGACCATTACTTTCGCGATATGCCATTTGAGCTTCGCCATTAATCATTTCAAGTTCGTGTGCCATTTTATATATCCTATGTTTTAAGTTTCGATAGAACTACAATACCCTGATTCTAAGTCAGTGTACACAATTAATTTGATTTAATTTCGTTTTAATGAATACTTACGTTTGGCATGTGTATTGCATCTATCATTTCAGTTGCGATATCTCCATAACCAGATCTACATATATCGAAAGTAGATACAAAGTCAGATTTAGAGTCAGTAAGAATTTCAGCAACAAAACTTTCTTTTAAGTTTGGTTTTATGTATCGATTCATATATGCAAAAGCTTCTTTTCTGCTAGACCAAGAAACTGCCTTTGTTAATTCTAAAAAGTTATAAGCAGAAAAAAGCATTCCGACGCCTTCTCTATCGACGTCGGAACGCGTTCCTAAAAACACACCTTCATTAGGATCTGCTATTATATATCTTATGCCCATAGTTCCCCTTTATAACCTTGCCACCAAGATGGCGCTGGTCTACCTTTATTCCAAACCGCAAAATCTTTTGCAGCATGATAGTAATTACGATAAGCTGATACCGCATCTCCTTCGACTTTACAGTCTGGATAATGACTCATTGCTTGAGCAAATGGTGTCAAACCAGAATCTTTAATATTATCAGGCGCGTGTTTAAGAGTATCGATTAGTTTTAATTTAGTCATATGTTCCTTGCCATATCTATGCTCGAACTCATCTGTCAAACCAACCATATGCTCATAATGCCAAATATAATTAGATTTTGTTTCCATTGTCCACACAGTACAAGGATGATGGTGATGCACAGCTTTATATAGCGTTGCTTCTAGGTTGCTATTAGGATGCACCCAGTAGTTCACCAGACGCTTCCCACTCTTTGATGCACGACGTTCAACTTGACCATCTAGCATTCTGTGAGCTGTACACAGCATCTGTGCGGCTTCTATAATCATCTTATTGATATGCTTGTCGCACATCATTCGAGCCGCTTCACGCGGCTCTTCTGATAGAATAAAAATATTCATTTATTTCATGCCTCGTTTTTCTCTCCAAGCATTTACGATACCTTCTGACCAACCAGGGTTTTTGTTATCAAGAACTCTTGTCGGTGCAACTTCGTGACCGTTACGAGCTGCTACATACTCTTCAACAGTGAAGTTTTTAACTAACTCTTTAACGAATTTTGCTTTAGTGATTGGAGTTCCGCTATACTTAAAGCGAGCTATGAAAAGATCAATACCGCGACCGACATTTGAAGGGTGAATGTTTGGCTTATTTTCATAAACTGGACGACCTACATAGTTGCCAGTGTATGTTAAGTATCCGCCGTGGAAGCTGAATTTTGATTTATCGAACTGTGTCATTTTTATTTCTCCGTGTGTTTATAGAATCAGTATAAGACAAATAGGCTGCTATGTAAACAGCCTATTTGAAATAAAATGAAATTATTCTACACACATTTCTGCTTCGAATTGCTCAACTTCATTAGACTTTGAAACTAGCATTTTACGAAGTGCTTGAAGAGCTGCACGTTTTTCATCTGAAGCACCTTCATCAAAAGCTATAATAGCGTTCTGCAGAACTTCGATATCGTTAATCAAGTCAACCATTGTATATTCCTTTCAAAGAAAAATTCCGATACAATGATTCTATCGTATCGGAATTAAAATGTCAATTAAGTTTCGAATATTTCTTCATTGTATTGATCGATGTCAATATCTTCGCCTAAAATTTTTTTGATTAGTTCTAGAATAGATTCGCGAGAAGTTGAAGAGAATTGATATAGAGGATTTCCTCCTGCAGGTCCATATTCCATTAATAGGAGGGCGACACAGTTGTTTTCTCGAGCAAATTCTTTGACTTCGCGGTGTGATGGTTCAGAAGAGATGTCAATTTCTATTGTAAAATGAGCCATTTTGATTCCTTTTTTTAGCTTATAGAATCAGACTACTCTCTTCTGAACGAAATGTAAACCTTAAACTACTCTAATTTCTATAGGTTCAGCAAAATGTTTATTTAGCATATCAATGCGATCTGTTGCCATAGCCATTTTATCAAGTTCTTCTTGAATAGCTTCTACAATATCAGAGTGCTCTCCGATACCAACAGAATGATTCATATAAACCAAGATATTAGTTTTTGCACGTTCTAGTTCACCTTCTGCGTGCATACGTGCTGCTTTAATTAGTTGATCTTTCATATTATATTCCTTTTTCAATTTTGTATTGTTTGCGTACTTTTAGAAAGTGTTCTAAATAGTCGTAAGTATTTACTTTAAACACTTGTGCTTCTGATCCATCAACTGTAATCAAAATCACGCCTTGTTTAATAGGTATGCCAGTTCTTTCATAGAAAGCTGCAGCATAAAACGAAGCTTGGATAAAGTAACTTGTAATCCACTCTTCTTTCTTGGGTTTGCGAGAGGTTTTAAAATCAACAATAGAAAGTTGACCATCAAACTCTGCAATACAATCTACTTGACCTGCGCATTTTAACCGATCACTGTAGAGAAATTCTTCTTGCATCCAAACGTTATCTAAACGTTCGTCTACTATTTTTTTGATATCATTAAACGAAGCAATGTTTGAAGGCATTGCACCTTCTGACCATTTCTCTACATTATCGATATAATCTTCAGCTAGTTTATGGACAGCTGTTCCTCGTGTCGCAGCTTGAGTAGAGATCTTATTCGCCTCTTCTTCTCCTACACGTTTACGCCATTCGAGAATACCTTGTTTACTCAATATACCTAAAACTGTAGTAATTGATGGATAGGCACTCCCGTCTGGTGTAAAATATCTACGTCCTGCTTCAGTACTTTTTCTTGTAAGTTTCGGCAAAACTATGCCGTGATCTACATGTGTAAACATAATATAACCTTGTCTATTTCTTCAGTTTATATTATACTACACTTTTTTAGAAATGTAAACTATTTTATACTGCTGTCGACCCACTCATATCATCTTGAGCCATTACCCAAGTATAACACTTTGATAAGAAGTCATCACCTGCTGTAGCTTCTATTGTAGCTAAAGGTGCATTGTATCTTTTAAAGTCAACTGGATGTGTGTCGGCTGTTGGTGATGCAGTAGCAAATCCAGAGCAGTCTATTATTACTTTAAAGTTGTCATCTATTTCTCTCGTAATTGATGCAGTTACTATTCTAAAATATGCACCATTAAATCCTGTTCCGTATTGACTGGTTGCCAAATCTATTTGTATTGCCATTTTTTAGCCCCCTTTAAGTTATACGTCTGTTGCACTAGAAAAATCGTCTAGCGTTTTTAAATATGCATAGCATATTTCTATTAAGTTTCCAGTACCTGTTATTGTTGGTAATTCTGCGTGATATTGACGATGAAATATCGGATGCGAGTTATTTGTCCTAGCTGCAGCCGAACCGTATCCGTCAACATTTATAGTTACAAAATTTTCAATTACAGATAAGCCTATAATTTTTAAATAAGCTTCGGAAGCCGCCATTCCGACATTTGTTTCATCCGCGGTTAATTCTTTTTGTAGTGCCATTATGCGTACCTATTCATATGAAGTTTAATCCACGCTGTCCAGTGAATATTAGTTGATGCAACTCCTGTTACATCTAATTTAAGATATTGATTTGCGATTGAAATATCAACGTCTGTTGAGTTAAGTGCTGTCCCTTCACTATTTATTACTGACTTTGAAGTTGATCCTACTTGTGTCACAGTACCATCGTCAGCAATTCTAAAAGCTGCGCTTAGATCCCACACTCTTATCAAGCTATTTGTATCATCATTTGCTACAAGTTTAGCTGACATATAACAAAACTGTTGCTGATAAAAATACAACCCGTCTGGAACCATAGACAAATAATGTGCTTCTGAATTACTTTGATTAAGTCCTTCAGAAGATATTGTAGCAGTAGTAGCGTCAGTAGTTTTTCCCCAATACTCGCATTCTGCTGTCTGTAATGCTTGTACATAACCGCCTCTTGAAAAAGCTGAACTGGTTACAGCTCGTCCTCTATTTACACTACATCCTCTAATTCCAGTCTTGCTACCTGGTCCTATCGCAATACCGTATTGACCTGGTGAACCACTTCCACCTGCCATCATATTAATGCTATCAGAAGCATGGCAGTTAGAATCATAACCTACAGCCATTGATCTAGTCCCGTTTGCATAGCTATTTTTTCCTATAGCAATTGCTTCTGTTCCGCTTGCTCTCATACGATTACCGAGTAGTATAGATTCTGTGCCTGATGCTACTTGATTTGCATTAGTTCTATATATTCCCAAATCAACCGCACTAGAACCTCTAACATTTCCGCCTGTTGTTCCACTGTCTGGAATTCCTAACATAAAGGCGCCAGTTCCTTTAGTAACAATAGCAGCTCCTGCATTTGTAGTACTACTATCTACACTTAAACTGGCTATATTTACTGTATCGTTTGGACTTGATGTGTTATCTGCTGATGTAAACCCAGTTACTCCACCACCACCGCCGCCAACTGCTGAACCATCAAGAAGTAAACTTGTTCCGTCAGAGCTAAGGGTTATTGTTCCACCTGAGCCCGTGTTGTCTAAATTAATTGATCCCATCAGTAAGTTACCTCCGTTGTGTTAACCGTTGCTACCCATCTAATATTGTGAGAGGCTTCTCCAGTTACTGTTACTGCTACAGCACCGTTTGTAGTGTCTGCTGAAAGAGCTATGCTCCAATTAGTTGCACCTGTACTCTCACTGATTTTGTTTA
>FZLS01000152.1 GCA_900197625.1 Rhodobacteraceae bacterium Water-Bin34
GAACTCGCGATCAACACCCAAGATGGTAAGATCTATTTTAAGAAATATGATGCAGTTTCAAATACTGAATCTATTATTGATATATCATCAAATCTTGACGCAGCAGCAATCCTTGCAGAATTAATTACCGTTGACGGAGCTGGATCTAATCTAGACGCCGATTTTCTTGATGGAGAATCTGGAGCATATTACCTAGATTATAATAACTTTACAAACGTACCACCCGCAACATTAGATTTTACTTTAGAAGGTAAAGTAACAGGTACAGCATTCTCTAATACTGGTGTAATGACAGTTCAAACCGAACTTGCAAATACAGCAGTTACTGCAGGATCTTATGGTTCTGCCTCGCAAATTCCTACATTCACAGTTGATGAAGATGGTCGATTAACAGCTGCAGCAGACGTTTCAGTCGCCGGCGTAAGTTCAACTACCTTTGCAACAGCGAATAATACATTTACTATTGGCACTGCCGATGGCGGATTCTTCCATACAATCATACAAGACTTTAATAATATTAGTGCAAACAATATTACTGTCGATGGTTTAGTTGATGGTCGTGATCTTGCTGCAGATGGTGCTAAACTCGATTTATTAGAAGATGGACTTGATCTTACATTAACTGGTAAAGTTACAGGTACAGCTTCTTCAAACACTGGTGTTATGACTCTTGCTACTGAGCTTGAAGATACAGGTGTTACAGCAAATACATACGGTTCATCTACAGGTATTCCAGTACTTACAGTAGATGTCGACGGTAGAATAACAGCCGCTTCTGAAACTCCAGTTGCAGGCGTTGATGATTTCTCATATACATCAGCAAATAATACAATTACTTTAGAAACTGGTGATGGTTCAGTATTTAATATTCGAACTGAAACAGAAGTTACATTAACTGGTAAAGTAACAGGTACAGGATCTGCAACAGACGGCAATATATCGTTTGTAACTGAACTTGCAAATACTGCGGTAACTGCAGGATCTTATGGTTCATCTACAGCAATCCCAACATTTACAGTCGATGAAGATGGTCGATTAACTGCAGCAGGTACAGCCGCTGTATCTGGTGTTGATGATTTCCAATGGTACTCAGCAAATAATACATTAGTTTTAAGTACAAGTACTCAAGATTATAATACAGTACTTGATACATTTAGTAATATCACAACAGGCAATATTACAACTGCGGGAACTGTAGACGGTAGAGATCTTTCAGTTGATGGCGCAAAACTTGATTTAATCGAAGATAACGCGACAGCAGATCAAACTGCGGCTGAAATATTAACAGCAATTAAAACAGTTGATGGTGCAGGTTCCGGATTAGATGCAGATTTACTTGATGGAGATCATAAATCTGATATCCTAGCAACGGCAGCTTCAAATGCTGCATCACAAATTGGTAATGGTAGAGTTACAATTACTGGTGGTAATGCTCTTGATGGTTCTGGATTCTTTAATTTAAATGATTTTGCAAATACTTCGATTACAATCGACCACGCCGATACATCATCAGTTACAGATGTTTCATTAACTAATGGCAATGTAATTACTGGTATTACTTTTGATACTTATGGCCATACTCAAACTACATCATCTACAGATTTAGATGGTAGATACTATACAGAAACAGAATTAGATGCTGGTCAACTCGATAACAGATATTATACCGAAACTGAATTAGATGCTGGTCAATTAGACAATAGGTATTATACAGAAACAGAATTAGATGCCGGTCAATTAGACAATCGTTACTACACGGAAACAGAAGCAGATGCTAACTTTGTAGATGTTACTGGCGATACAATGTCTGGTAACTTAACAGTTAATGCAGATATTATTCAGACCGAGTCAAGAACAAAATCATTTAAATTAACAACAACAAGCGCATCACAAGTTGCGTTACTTTCTTTTGCTCATGCAGATTTTGGAGCATCGGAAGTATTAATTAATACAACCACAGGTAATGATCGTCATATGACTAAGTTACTCATAACCCACGATGGAACAACTGCTGTTGCTACTGAGTATGGTGTTGTATATACAAATACTGAACTAGCTTCATATGATGTTGCTATATCAGGAGCAAACTTAGAATTAAGAGTTACGCCGGCAAGTGCAAGTTCTACAGCATTTAATGTAGTAACTACGCTACTGGATGATTAAAGTAACTTATAAATAAGATAAAATCATATGTTTAAAAGCCTAACTGGGGAGAGTGAACCGAATGGCCAACGATAAAAAATTCATAGTAAAGAACGGTCTGCAGACAGAAGAAAATGTCGTAATTGGATCTTCTTCAGATAACGGGTCAGATAGACTCCAGGTCACGGGTTCAACCAAGCTTACAGGTAAAGCTGAAATAACCCAAGCCATACAAGCAACACCTTCCTTAAAAGTAGAAAACTCTGGCGGACCTTCTGCCGAAATTGCTCAATTTGCAGGAACATCTCAATCAATTAAAATCATCAATGATACATTTGGTGATTATCGTATTGTTAATACCGGTCAGAATAATGGTATTAAATTATATGATAATACAGTTGGTGTAGAGATACTTTATAACGGTGCCGTTGATTTAGATTTTAATTCATTAGGAATTGACTTTAAACGCGAACCAAGTTATAATGGTAACGTATTCTGGAATGCTGGTAATGACGGTTCAGGATCTGGTCTTGATGCTGACGTACTTGATGGATTAGATTCATTACAGTTTGTTCGTTCAGATCAAAATGATACATTAGACGGTGATTATATTATCACTGGTAATCTTACAGTCCAAGGTACGCGTACTGAAGTTCAATCAGAAACAGTTTTAATTGCTGATAACCTACTCACTCTTAATAGTAATTTTACAACTGGTTCTCCAACAGAAAATGCTGGTTGGGAAGTTCTACGTGGTGGTGAAGCAACATCATCTTTACAATGGGATGAAACAAACGACTGGTTTAAACTTATTTCAGACGGAGTTGACTTAGGTCGTATCATTACAACAGCAGATGAAGGTTCGGGTAACCTATTTGATGCTGATACTGTTGATGGTTTAGAAGCTTCTCAATTCTTAAGATCAGACGTAGATGATACTGCGGCTGGTAATATTACTATTCAACAAGATTTAACTGTTGGTGATGGTAATGGTACTGCATTTATTAAGATGGCTGCTTCCGGTGGCACAGAACAAATTGCGGCTACTGGCGGAGAAATTGGTTTCCTTGGAAGCGATTTTAACTTCTCGATTAAACAAAAAACTGATAATGATATCGAAGTAAGAAATGATATTTTTGCAGAAAGATTTATTGATAAAGATGCTACAACATATTTTGTACATCCTGGTGATGCATCTGTACTTAATAACATAAACCTTGAAGGCGCATTAAGACATAATGGAGAAATTGATACATTAATTGATTTCCCAAATTCAGATCAAATTGGATTTGATTTAGGTGGTGCAAATTATGGTTTAATGACTACAACAGCATTTACCTACACCGGTGATATAATTGCTGATAAACTTATTGATAGAAATAATAATGGTTATGTAGCTGATCCATCAGGTACTTCAACAATGCATGAAATTGGAATTGATGATAATCTTTTCCACAATGGTGATACTGATACAAGATTACAATTTACTGATAATCAAATTAATTTAAGAACAGGCGGCGCTGATAGATTAAGCATTGCTAACGATTTCATAACTGCCAACCTTGATATTAAAGGTGGTAAGTTTATTGCTTCGGCAGATACTGGTAAATTCTTAGATCCAGATGGATTATCCGAATTACATTCTGCAAACTTCTATAGTGGTGGAGCAACAAACGATATAAACGTTGGTCGTACCACAGATCAAAGATTTAACATTCATGTTACTGATAGCCAAGCCTACTTAAGATATTACCAAGACGAAAGTGATGCAACAGATCATAGTGTAAACTTTGAAATTGTTTCATCTGGTATCGGACTTAACGAATTTAAATTTAATAGACCAATTAATGCTGGTAATAATACTATAACAGCTGGATTTGGTGTATTTAGTCAAGGTGCTTACGCTCCTATTTACTACGACTATGATGATGAAACATATTATGCGGATTATAATAATACTGCAGTTTCTCAGAAAATGGCCGGTCAAATTATTGGTGGCAATGGTACAGCTGCTTTACCAACATATTCATTCGTATCTGATCCTAATACTGGTATGTATAGAGGAGCAGCAGATCGATTAGCATTTAGTGCTGGCGGTAATGAAGAAATGCGAGTATATACAAGTTATGTACAAGCATTAGGTTCATTCAGAGCTCCAATATTCTATGATTCAACAAACACTGCTTATTACTTACATCCAAACGGTGATTCACAATTAAACACTATTGATATTGATGACAATATCAGACACCGTGGCGATACAAACAACTATATGGGCTTCCCAGCTGCAGATAGACAAGCATTTGTAACTAATGGTGTTGAAAGAATTGGAATTCAAAATACTCGAGTTGATGTTTCGGTAGATTTATATGCTCCAAGGTTAATTGATTCTGGTAATAATAATTACCTTGTAGATCCAGCCGCTGACTCAGAAATGAATACGATTAATCTTGACGATTATATCCAACATCGTGGAGATACAAATACAAGATTTGGTTTTTCAGCTAACGATACTTTTGTAGTTGATACAAATGGCGCAACTCGATTAACAGTTAACAATAGTGCAACAACTTCAGCACTCGATGTATATGCTCCAAGATTCTATACAAACGACTACATATTCCATAACGGCGATACAAATACTTATATTGGATTTGATGTTAATGATCAGTTTGGTGTATGGACTGCTGGTGCAAAACGTATTAATGTTTCTTCTACATTTACTTCTATTAATCAACCAGTAAGCATTGGTCACACAAATGCACCATCAAGATTACAGCATGGTTCAGTAGATCCTAAGCTTCATGTAAAAGGTACTAGCACAAATGGTGCTTATAACTTAGTTGCGAGATTCGAAGCTGGTAGCGATGCTGATAATACTGGTGCATCAATACTTATTAACCACAGCAATGATCGTGGT
>FZLS01000156.1 GCA_900197625.1 Rhodobacteraceae bacterium Water-Bin34
TGAGGCTCTTGATGAGCTGTACTTCAAAGTTAAACTGAATCAACTACCTCCTTTCTTTGTTGATGCTAATTCAGCTGGTGAAGTAAAGCGTGATCTTAGAATGATGATCAAGAAGCCTGATGAAAATATTAGTAGTATTGAAAGACAGACTCCTTCTAAAGTACGTAAGCACTTCAGAGATCTAGCCAGAGGTAATGAACCTGAAGAAGCAGATATTGATGAAGAAGGCGGAGCAGGTGATATTGGCACTAATAAGCTGGCTAATAAATATAAGAAAGAAACACCTGGACAGAACGCTAATGAGATGTTCGAGAACTTTATGGATGGTAAAAATCCTGAAGATAAAGGCGATAGTGCTAGACATGGGATTCCAAAGAACGCAACTAAAGCACAGCTAAAGAAGATCAGAAGCTCAGATAGCTCTAGCCCTAGAAAGAAACAGCTAGCGCATTTTCAGCTAAATATGCGTAAGAAGGACTAGTATGTATAGTTTTAAACAGTTTACAGAAGCTACCTATCAAGGTAAAAAAGTAACTCTTAATAAGCCTAGTTCCGGGGATGTAAAGAAATCAAAAGTGTATGTCGACCCTGACGGGGACGGCAAAGCTCAAAAAGTTAATTTCGGTGATAAGAATATGTCTATTAAGAAGCATATTCCAGCTCGAAAGAAGTCATTTAGAGCAAGACACAATTGTGATAACCCTGGTCCAAAAACTAAAGCGAGATATTGGTCCTGTAAAGCCTGGTAACTTGAGGTAATATTATGAAGATTGCAGTCTATGGTGATAGCCAAGTAGACCCTCATCACGTGCGAATATGCGCCGATGCAAACCCACTTATCGATTATGAATACGCATTAGAGAATACATGGTATAATCTTCTTAAGAAAGATGGCCATGAAGTAACTGTATATGCACAAGTCTCCAGAGATAATTTCTGGATTGATCGTAAGTGGCAAAAACACCACAAAAACTATGACTTAAATATCATTAGGCCGGCAGAAGGTACTAGACCTTACTTCCGTATACCTGACCATGAATGGCATGATGTGCATACTAATGTGTTTGGTAATTTTGGACCTGGTCCTCAGACGTTTAACTATTCTAATGTAGATATTAATAACAACTATATTAAGAGTATTCATTTCTGGGTTGAATATATGATGCATAAGGATACATCCAATAGAGTATTTGATCTACTATGTAGGGACTGGGGCGGTGACGAGTCGACTATTGTATTTCCTATGAATACTATTGCTAATGTATCTGGCGCTGAAGAGCTCTTCGTAGTTGAGAATAAGCCGCAGAAAGAGCGCCGTGAGTGGGTTAGATATATGCTTGAAAAGTATCCAGGCATTAACGTTAATAAATGTAAAACTGAATTCCATGCTCTGCCCTATCATAGAAATCCTAATCATATTACTTTAGAAAATCATAAACTACTTTATGGTTTATTCTCTAAATATATAGAGACAGGTGAACTAGAACTACCTATTCATGTAGACAATAACGAAACATATACCTTCCCTCACCCTATTATGGATGCTGTTGAAAGGCATATATGTGAACAGAACGGTATATCGTATGTTGAATAATAAGAAGGTATTCCCATATCTATTATTAGCCGGTCAGATTATAAGTATGATGGCCGTTATACCTATGTTCATATTTGGCGAAGTATGGCAATGGGCTATTACTATAGCCGTGTATTGTTTCTTTATGTTAAGCATTACTGTAGGTTATCATAGACTAATATCACATAAAGCATTTAAATGTCCGCAATGGATACATAATATTTTAATGGTCGGTGGCGGGCTTCCGTTTTACGGACCTGCTCTTGTATGGGTAGCAAATCATAGAGAGCATCATAGGTATGCTGATACAGCAAAGGACCCTCATAGCCCTTATTATAGAGGTGTTCTTAGAGCTTACTTCTTACAGGTACTATCACCTATTAACTTTAAGTATGTAAAAGATCTACTGCGTAAACAAATATATAGAGATCAAGTAAAGTACTATTGGCACTTTATTATAGGTTATGTTCTCTTACTTGCAATCATAGATCCATTTGCTATTGTGTATGGGTTTCTAGCCCCTGCTGGTCTTTCTAAATTATTCGGCGGTTTAGTATTTACTTACTCACATAGAGGTCGAAAAGCTCATAGTGATCTATGGGTTGGTTTAATTACCTTAGGTGAAGGCTTCCATGAAGGGCATCACAAGAAAGCTTCTACTCATCGCTGGCACACTCTTGATGCTGGCGGTATTTTAATTGAGATGATTGATAATGATAAGAGAACACAAAAAGCATAAATTCCCGCCGTTTGCAGAATTGCCTGTAAAACCTAATGTTGAATTGATATCTGATTTTATGTATGAGAATTACAATAGATGGGAAGATAATATCACTGCTCATAAAGGGCTTGCAGTAGCTAGTAATAATATTGCTAATGAGACTTATAAGTGTGTAGAGCATTTTCATTTAACGGTTCCTAATAAGTCAGATGAGTCATTAGGTGAGGCAGGAGATTATAGTTTAAAGGATAAACTAAAGAGGCAAGTAGCTCATACTATGGATGAGCACAACTGGAAACATCCAGCATCGTTTTATGATAGTACTCCTCTTGAAGAGCATCTTAATAGTTTATTCAAAGCAAAGATTATTAGAGCAAGATATTCTAGAATGAAGCCTGGAGGGTATGTCCCTCCACATATAGATTACAATACCACATATGCTGTTCGTTGGATTATGCCTATTAATGGTAATGAGGGTGTTGTTAATAAGTTCTGGTATAAAGGTGAAGAGAGAGAATTGCATATGGAAAATGGTAAGATGTACTTTTTAAATATTGGGTTCAGACACTCTGTTGAGCATAATGGGCCAAATCTTCGGCACTACTTAATGGGTTCTCTCGCTTCACAAGAGGACATTTTACATTTATTGGATTAATTATGGATAGAGCATATTTTATAAAAGACTTAATTACTGAACGAGAGTACGATATTCTCCGTAAAGCTACGGGAAGCTGGTATGATTATTACGTGAAGGATGACGGTAAAGCATCGATAAAGGATACAGCCTACGAACAAGGAACTGTTGGATATCAAGTTTCACCTATTGAAAAGATAGATACATTTCTAGGTAAGTTAGTTTGCGACAGATACGGTATTGAGTTTGGCCAGCATGTTTTTGTTAGATCAACAGCAGGCACTCATGCTGTATCGCACAAAGATCATAGTAAAAGAAATACAATTTTAACTTTTCCTCTATTTAAGGGTATTACAAAAACATTTATTGGATACTCTGATAGTGAAGGAAATGAGGTTGTTCAAGAATTTGACTATGACAGGGCTTGCGTATTTAATACAAGGGACTGGCATGGCGCTAGACAAGATAAGGGTAACCCGCAGATTATATATCAGTTATGTACATCGCAAATGCCTGAGGATGTATTTGATATTTTGCGCGAAAGGAATCTTATCGAAGATGAGTAACTGCTATTTTTGGACTTTCTGGAAAATATTAACAGAAGGCGGTAAAGTAAAGTGGTATAAGAGTAAAACATGGTTTGGTTACCACTGTACTTGGATAGATAGTAAAGGTATTGAGTGGGAATACACTATGCCTAGAATGACAAAGAAGCCTTTATGGTATATTCCTATATTATACAAAGGTAAGATAAGAAGAGTCAGAAGACAGAGATCAAATAATAGCTAAATAATACTGAATATATTCAACATTTGGAGTAAAAAATGCAATTCTCAGACAGCAAAATTAGTAAAGATGTTATTGACATCGCAGCTAGAATCATGCGCGGCGAAAAAATTGAAGAAAAAAAGAAACTAGATCCTGTAGATAAGGATGAGCTCAAGGGTAAACATGCTGCCCGTGATGATAAAGATATCGATAACGATGGTGATTCAGATGAGTCTGATGAGTATCTCCATAAGAAGCGTAAAGCTATTTCTAAATCTATGAAAGAAGAAGAGGGAGAGATCGAGGAAGGTTTCTCATCTGCGGATCGTCCACAGCAAACTAGAAAGATTAAGCGACCAAAGCAAGGCGATTATAAGAATTATATTGATCTTAGACCCAGCAAGCTTAATGCGCCAGGTGGTAGAGACAAAGTAAAGTATACTAACGAAGCTGCAGAATGCGATTGCGATTGCGGTAAATCCCCTTGTGAAGAGTGTGGTAAAGATCATCACAATATGAAGGAAGGTCAAAAACCTATTAAGTTAAAAGGCTTTGGTAAAGATAAAGCTGGTATGGCTAGTATAAAAAGCCCTATTGCTCGTGCAGCTCTTATGCGCGGCGCAGACACAGGAAAGCCAAAGACTGTCGCTAAAGAAGAAGCTATTTTAGAGAGTGATTCCTATTATGCACATCATGATGCTGTCAAAAAAGCTGGCGGAAAAACTTCTGGATCAGACTATGATCACCATCTCGGTAACGAAATGAAGAAGCGCGGATATTCTAAAGGTTCTTATAGAGGACATGGACAATATAACTGGGATAAGACTCATAAACCTACTAACGAATCAGATGATATGGATACAGACAATGCTCAAAAAGCTGTAAAGCATGACTGTGCTACACACGTTGTTCATAAAGAGCATGGCGAAGGCCGTTGTGTACCTGGTATGCATACTCTTGAAGAGAATGAAGACGGTACAGGTTATGTAACTCATTATGACGTAATGTTTAGCGGCGAAGAAGGCCCTTACATTGTTGAGGATTGTCCAGTAGAAGTTCTGGAAATCGTTAAAGAGATGCATCACGGTCATAAAAAGAAGAAGTGAGGCTATAATGCAAGAAGGTAAAAAACCAGGATTGT
>FZLS01000106.1 GCA_900197625.1 Rhodobacteraceae bacterium Water-Bin34
TGAATGGACACAATTTTTAAATAATTTCTTTAAGAATGGTAAATCTAAATTAACTAATAAAAAAAAGAATGCCCTTAAATCAGAAGCTATTAGTTTACTAGAAAATCCAAAACTTTCTTATATTTTTTTTGCACCAAACAGCCTCTCAGAGGTTGGAATAACAAGCCATATATCACAACTTAACAATAATATTCTTGGGTATATTGATAGATTAATAATAAGTAAAAATACTATTACCGCTATAGATTTTAAAAGTAATGTAAACATTCCTGAATCAGATGAAGAAATACCTAATGGTATTTTAGCACAACAAGCTGTTTATCTCCTAGCCTTACAAAAAATATATCCCAAGTCTGATATTATAATTGCAATATTATGGACGAAAACAGGAGAAGTTATGAAAATCTCACACAACACAGCAATTAATTCATTAGATACAATACAACATCTTGACGATTCAATAGATCGTTCCTAGATTCAATATATACGAAAATTTCTGGAGAAGCCTAATGGCAACCGTAAAAGTAACTGATGACACATTCGCAGCTGAAGTAACAAACTCAAACATACCTGTTGTTGTTGATTTTTGGGCAGAATGGTGTGGTCCATGTAAGCAAATTGGTCCTGCACTGGAAGAACTATCCGATGAATATGAAGGAAAAGTAAAAATTGTAAAAATTAATGTTGATGAAAATCCAAATTCACCTGCTCAGATGGGTGTAAGAGGCATACCTGCATTATTTTTATTTAAAAATGGAGAAGCCATTGCAAATAAAACTGGTGCAGCACCAAAAGCTGCTCTAGCTGACTGGATTACTTCAAGTATTTAACTCTAATTAATTTTAATTTTTTGTTAAATTTAAAAATCTAATCCTAAATCAAAATTTGCAACAGTATGTGTAAGGCCACCTACTGAAATAAAATCTACACCAGTTGAAGCAACTGAAGAGATACGATCTAATGTCATATTTCCTGATGCTTCAACAGTCATCCTACCTTTGATCATTTTAACAGCTAAGAGCATATCTTTGTTGGTCATATTATCTAACAACACAACATCCGCTCCACCAGCGTTTAACACCATCTCAAGTTGATTTAATGTATCAACTTCAATTTCGATAGTTGTCATATGTGAGGCAAACTTTCGTGCTCTTTCTAAAACTTTCTCAATACTTCCAGCGGCTGCAATATGGTTATCTTTAATCATAATTGCATCATTTAATCCAAATCGATGATTTGCACCTCCGCCATGCCTAACAGCTTCTTTTTCTATCAGTCTTAATCCAGGTGTGGTTTTTCTTGTACAGCAAATCTTAGCTTTCGTTCCTTTTGTTTTAGATACAAAAGCTGATGTCATAGTTGCAATACCTGATAATCGACCTGCAAAATTTAACGCTACTCTTTCAGCCATCAAAATTGATTTAGCATCACCTTTTATAGTCATACATGTATCATTTTTTTGAACATAAGATCCGTCTTTAATGCAGGTTTTAATTTCTAATGTTTTGTCGATCATTAAAAACGCTATTTTTGCAATTTGCATTCCCGATATCACACCCGCTTCCCGAGCATTTATTTTAGCACTATATGTAGTTCCATCCGGTATAACCGCACGACTAGTTAGATCTCCAGCACCACCCAAATCTTCCTCAAGTGCACGTTTAATTATATCATTTAATAAAAAGTCAGGAATAGTAGAATGATTCATTATTGTCCCTATAAACTATTTCTTAAATCTAATGCATCGGCTAAAATCATTTTACTACGTTTTTGTAAATTGTCATTTTTATTTGGAAAATCTTTTCGGTAATGACCCCCACGTGACTCTTCACGTATATAGGCAGCTGCAGAAATTAGCGTAGCTGCTGCAAGCATATTATCAAAATTAGTAGATTTTCCACCATACTCTAAATCTAATTTTTTAATAAACCGTAATGCTTTTGCAATATCTTCACCTGTTCTGATAACACCAACCCAATTAGACATTACTTTACGCAGTTCTAAAATAACTTTCTCATCAATAGAGCCAAATCCAATTTTTGGTACATCTAAAGTTTCATCAAATAGTCGATATTCTTTTTCTTCAATTGCTTCAATAATTCCATTTGATGCTGTTGCAGCATAAACCAAAGCTTCTAATAATCCGTTTGAAGCCAATCTGTTTGCACCGTGTAATCCAGTTGATGATGCCTCACCAGAAATCCAAAGACCTTTTATTGAAGATTTACCTCTTATATCTGTTGCAACTCCACCCATATGATAGTGTGCAGCGGGCACGACCGGAATTGGCTCATTTACAGGATCAATTCCACTTTTCAAACATGCCTCAGAAACTGCAGGAAATTGATTAATAATTTTAGATCCAATTGCGCTGCGTGTATCTAAAGCAGGTCTATTACCATTTTGATGTTCACGAAAAATAGCTCTAGCAACAATATCTCTAGGTGCTAATTCAGCATCTTTGTGAATATTTTGCATAAATCTAACACCCGCTTTATTTATTAAAACTGCACCCTCTCCACGCAATGCTTCTGTTGCGAGTGGCGCTGGATCTAGATCTAAATCCATGGCTGTTGGATGAAATTGAACAAACTCTGCATCAGCAATTTCAGCACCAGCTCGAGCCGCCATCCCTAATGCTAAACCTCTAACTGTTGGAGGATTTGTAGTTTTCATAAATAAACTGCCAGCTCCACCAGCAGCCATTAAATATGCTTTAGCTTGAATCACAAATGGATCTTTCTCTCCGCTTGCAACAACAACGCCACACATTTCGTTGTTTTTTACTATCAAATCTAATGCTGTTAAGCCTTGCATAACCGTTATTGATGGTGTGTTTAACACCTCCTTAACAAGTGTTCTCATAATCGCAGCCCCGGCTTGGTCACCTTTTACTCTAACCACTCGCGCAAAACTATGAGCTGCTTCTTTAGACATTAAGAAATCACCGTCTTGGGAACGATCAAATGGTGTTCCAACATCCGCTAATTCAAGTACATGTTCTTTTGCTACCGATGTAACAAATGTTGCAATATCTGTATCAACAATTCCGTCACCCGCCATAACAGTATCTCTTGCATGCGCTTCTGGAGTATCATGTTCATCCATAGCTGCAGCTACGCCGCCTTGCGCCCATGCACTTGAAGCATCAAAACCTAATGGCTTCGGTGAAATTAAGGTAACAGGTCTAGGCGCAAGATTAAGTGCAGCATACAATCCAGCTAAACCTGCTCCAATAATTAGAACGTTATGTTGTTGTTTTTTCACAGCTTTATTTCAAATCAATCATTCTTTGAACCGATAATCGCGCTTTAGCAGCTAACTCTTCTTTAACTACAACTTCTTCATTTCCAGTATGTAATGACCATAATATTTTTTCTAATGTAATTCTCTGCATATGGGGACATAGATTACAAGGACCTAAGAAATTTACCTCCGGCACTTCATCAGCAATATTTGAACCCATTGAGCATTCAGTAATTAATAAAACTTTCTCTGGCTTATTTTTTCTGACAAAATCTATCATACCCGAAGTAGATCCACTAAAATCGGATTCATCTACAACTTCCGTAGGGCACTCTGGGTGAGCAATTATAACAGCATCAGGTTCGTATTTACGATACTCTCGTAATTCATCAGCTTTAAATTCAATATGGACCTCACAAGCACCTTCCCAATAAACAATCTTTTTGTTTGTTTGTTTGGCAACATTTTGTGCTAAATGACCATCTGGAGTCATTATGACTAAATCACTATCCATTGCATTTATAACATCGACAGCATTAGAAGATGTGCAGCAAATATCAGATGCCGCTTTTACTTCAGCTGTGGTATTTACATATGATACAACAGGTGCACCAGGATATTTTTGCCTCATACCAGCAATATCATTTGCAGTTATACTTTCTGCCAATGAGCAGCCTGCTCGACTATCAGGGATAATAACAGTTTTTTCTGGACTCAGAATTTTTGATGTTTCAGCCATAAAGTGTACACCACCCTGGATTATAACACTTTCTTTAACTCTGGTTGCTTCAATTGCAAGTTGCAGACTATCTCCGACAATATCTGCCACTCCATGATATATGTCAGGTGTCATGTAGTTATGTGCTAATATTACGGCATCTTTTTCTTTTTTTAGCTTATTAATTGCATGCACATAAGGAGCACGCTTCATCCATTCAGCTTCAGGTATCACACGATCTACATGACTGTATTGTTTGGCTGTTTCTTTGAACATAGCTGCGCTAATCTCCAAATCGAAGACCGCTTCTAGTTGAGATTTCATCTCTGGTGATCCAGGAATAATCATGACCAGTCCTTAAACTTTATTAATTATGACATAGATAGGGATGATTGTAGTAAAAGAGAAGTATTTAATGCTTATTAATTAAAGGTCAATTTGAATTGTATCATTTGCCTATATTGAGCAGATTAGCATAAAATAATTTTATTTTCTTGTGTTTGATTAGAGCTTAATGCTTTTTGTTTTATTAATTTTTTCAATTTTGGCCCAAATATACTCTTTTTGATACCTCCTTGATTTTAAATCCAAATAAAAAACTGCTTTTTACTGAAAAGTTTTTGTCATTCTGTTCCTTTAAGCAAAATTAATTTATAATGACTATATTCATTGGTTCGATTCATCTTAATAAGATGTCGTTTTTCTTGAAGATGTTTAATTTTAATTAGGGCAAAGACTTATAATGGAAAAAATAGAACTTAATTTAAATGAAATTGAGAGTTTAACTAAAAATGCTCTCATTAATCATGGTGCATCGAATTGGATCGCTACATCAGTAGCCAAAGCCGTAAGAGTAGCCGAAGCCAAAGGCAATTTAATATGCGGACTTTATTATCTAGAAAGCTACTGTACTCAATTAGTTTCTGGCAGAGTAGATGGCACTGTTGAACCAATTGTTTCATTGCCTAAATCAGCATCAATTCATGTAGATGCAAAATATGGCTTTGCTCAGGCAGCCTTTGAACGCGCATTACCATTAGCCTTAAAAACAGTATCAGATACCGGAACGTGCTCTTTGGCTATTTCTCATTCTCATACCTGTACTTCTTTAGGATATTTTACAGAACAAATTGCTCAAGCTGGGTTTATAGGTATTGGCTTTACTAATGCCAGTGCTGTTGTATCACCACCTGGGGGAAATAAAGCAATTTTAGGAACAAACCCAATTGCAATGTCGATACCTTCAAGGAATGGTGATATTGCATTTCAATTTGATCAAAGTACCTCAGCGATAGCTCTTGGAAAAATTACAATGGCATCAGCAGCTGGAGAAAATATCCCAATAGGATGGGCTGTTGATAGTCAGGGAAATGACACAACAAATCCAAATGAAGCTCTGAAAGGATCCTTAAAGTCTTCTGGTGATTATAAAGGTTGGGGATTTGGCCTTATGACAGAAGTTTTAGCAGCAGCGTTTACAGGGTCTGTAAATTCATTGGATGTGAAAGGGTTAAAGCTTCCACAGGGAAAACCTCATGATTTAGGGCAATGCTATATAATTCTTGACCCTAGTACGCACGGAAGCTTCTTTTTTGATCGTATTGAGAAAATAATCACAGCAGTAAGTGAACAAGAGGGAACAAGGTTGCCCGGATCAAACTTTGTTATGCCTAAAACAGTCAAAATTGAAAAAAAAATATTTGATCAATTAAGCAAACTCTCAAAAGGTCCAACATCATGACAAATTACCATATTGATTGTTTGCAATATGCAAACTGGTCTGAAAGCATTTTTAAAGAAATGCGGGAAGGTGGTCTTGATGCAGTTCATGTTACAATAGCTTATCATGAAACATTTAGAGAAACTGTTTTAAACATAGAACAATGGAACCGTTGGTTTGAACAATTTCCTAATTTAATATTTCAAGGAACAACAGGTGCTGATGTTCGCTTAGCAAAAGAAACCAACAGAACAGCAATTTTCTTTGGATTTCAGAACCCATCACCTATTGAAGACGATATTGGCCTTGTTCAAATTCTACATCAACTAGGTGCACGGTTTATGCAGCTGACATATAATAACCAGTCTTTGCTAGCCACAGGGTGTTATGAAAGTTATGATGCTGGACTAACCAGAATGGGACGAGAAGTTGTAACAGAAATGAATCGTGTTGGAATGGTTGTTGACATGAGTCATTCCGGCGAAAAATCAACTTTGGATGCAATAGAGTATTCTAAACGGCCCATCGCAATTACTCATGCTAACCCACATAACTGGCATCAAGCCCTCCGAAACAAATCAATCACAGTTATGCGAGAACTTGCAAATTCAGGAGGTATGCTAGGTTTTTCTATTTATCCTCATCACCTAAAAGATGGAACAAATTGTACTATTAATAGTTTTTGCGAAATGATTGCTGAAACAGCTGATGTAATGGGCATTGATAACATTGGTATTGGAACTGATTTATGTCAAAATCAACCTGATAGTATAGTCGAATGGATGCGCGTCGGGCGTTGGACAAAAGGTATAGATTATGGCGAAGGAACTGCGTCAAATGCTGGATTTCCACCAATGCCATCATGGTATAAAGGTAACAAAGACTTTTCAAATATTTCTAATGGGCTAAATTCAATAGGTATGACAGAAATAGAAATTTCAAAAGTCATGGGAAATAATTGGTTAAACTTTTACGATAAAAATTTTGGTGCAATTGAATGATACCACAATTAACACTCCGCAAGCCTGAAGAGGTAATGAAATTATCTCGATTGGGAAGTCTGCATCAATCACGCATTAGTTTCATGCGTGTATTATTAAGACGTCTTGCATCTGAAAACTGGCGTTTTGATAAACCAAATTGGAATATTAATGATGACGGTTTTGGGTATGCCACCTATAGCGTTCATGGCCCTGAAAGAAGCTATACGTTGGTTGCTTTTGCCCATGACCTTCCTGCTGAATTAAGATCTGACCGTGTAATTGCTGAAGCATGGGATTGCACTTTTACTCTTCATGATGGAATACCAACAGAATCTGATATTATACGACTAAAAGACAATGTACCGCTGCAAGAAGCAGGCAGAATATCAAAAAATGAATTAACTCTATCTAGGGCTAATCGATCTGTAAGATTATGGGATTATGTTATTGATTCATTGGCTGCAGGAATCCAACCCGATGAAAAGAAATTAAATGAAGTTGGTTATTTAATGCGAACGACGGCTGTTTATGGATCAGGTAAATTTGGCGCATCAGATCGATCAAAAATTTCAAATAGAGAAGAAATGCGCACCCCGTTTCAAGCAGAAATGTTAACTGTTTATCTGATACGTTGCTTTGTTATGGATTTAGTCGACTATGTTGCTTCTAAAAAAGGTGGTGATAATGCAGTTAAGTTAGATCCAAAATTGCGGCGATCTATGGGAATTGGAAATTCAACTGGTCTTGGCATGGCTCCTTTTTTAGTCAACCATCCGGCCCTATTAAGTACATGGATTTACGCTAGAGAGACTGCTTTAGCACGTGTAAGGGCTATTAAAAGTGTATCTGATGAAACATTTATGATTATGGGAGAGCATTTTAAAAATGCTCTAAAAAATGCACAATGCTGGACAAGTCAACATGATATTCAAAAACCAAAAATAAAAATATTTTGTAATGAATTATCTCAAGTGATTTCTAAATTTGAAACTTTAGATAAAGAAAGCTATCCATGGGATACTCTCTATTTGTGGTCTACTAATAATCTTAGTGAAGACACTCAAGAACAAATTGTATCAGTCTTATTTGAGCCTTATTCAGAATTAGTGGATGATCTATCTGATTGTATGTACATTGATGAAGCTAAACATTTTAAAATTGATGCATCAATTTCAACAGATGAATTAAAGGCACAGATTCATGAAAATTATGAATGGGCTCTTAGTATAGATTACTCAAAAAATGATCATCAAGCAAGATTCTGGTATGT
>FZLS01000157.1 GCA_900197625.1 Rhodobacteraceae bacterium Water-Bin34
GGACTTGTGATGACGTGCGGATGGTTGCTTATTTCCTGTGTATAAAAATTACATGTAAAAAATAACATATTTACTAAAATACTCATTCCCTGTGTCGTTACTTTTTATAGGACATACGGAAACAATTACTCGAACAAAAAACCTCTTGATAGCCATTGGGTATTGTAACGATATCGGTTGGCTTTCAGCTCTTTTAAATCTCCTGACAGGGTGAACTTAGTCAGGGATCAGGAGAGGTTTGCCTGAAGTATAAATAGTGATCAATACGTTGTGCAAAGCGTGCTGGTCAAAAACCTCAACCCCAGGCAATTGCTCTTGTGCAAAGTGAGCGAGCCTAAAATAAGGAAGTATTAAGATGCAACTCGCAATCAAGACAGAAACTTTTGTAGCTGATGTAGCCGAATTAATTCAGGAAGCTAATCGTGCGCAGAATGCAGATGATCTAAAACGAGCAGAACAACTATATTTTCAGGTATTGGATGAGGACCCACTAAATCCTGATGCCAATCACAACTTAGGTATTTTGTACCTTTCCGTTAATCTGTCTAAACAAGCACTTCCATTATTGAGAACTGCATTGGAAGCACATCCAGAGTTTGAGCATTTTTGGGTCAGCTACTTTCATGGATTGTGTTATAATCGTCAATTTTCTGAAGGGCAGGCAATTCTAGCGGCTGGAAAAGAAAATGGGCTGTCTTCTGACACAGTTGCGCGCTTAGAAGAGATTTTGTTCAATGCCCTTGAGGAGATGTAAAGTCTTTACCAGGTCTCTAGAGAGGTCGGGTAGGTGTATAGCATCGTCCCACGACACGATCAGATCAAAACCGTAAATTAACTAGGCCGTCCGGTAAATGCTGAGCGGTCTTTTTTATTCTAAAAGATGCCAAATATCCGTTTCCGTGGGGTAGAAGTGTTCGTCAGTAAGAGTTGATTGGCCTGTTTCCGCCATTCATCTCTATCTGCTTTAAGGTCGTATATCTGTTCTTCCGCCGCTTTAAGTAAACGTTCTAAGGCTTCAATTTCCTTACTGTTTCCATCCATTTCTTTAAGGGTATCGTTCTGTTCAATTTCTACTGTTTCTAGTGGGGTAGGGGGGTATACTCTGTATAATTCGGATGCATCTATTTCCCACGCCCCATTATCATTCTTAATTGCTGACAATTTCCCACTGGCTATGGCTTTAGTAATTGTAGACTTAGTCTTTCCAACCGCTTTAGCCGCTGTCCCTGCTGTATGTTTCATTATGTATATACCCCAGTATCGTATCGTTCGATTTCACCAGTATACTATCTGTTTCTATGAAACGCTAAGGTTTAATATCTCTTGTTTCAACAGCCGCTATATATCACGCTCCCATCGGGCATTGTTGTATTACAGAGAATGACCCCTTTCATGAGCGTACCTGATAATTTTACTCCAGTTAGGTTCGTTTCCTCTAGGTCGGCCTTGATCAGTTTGGCACTGGACAGGTTGGTATCGGACAGATTAGACTCATTAGTCTCTTGCAGCCGTTTCAAATGTACTAGTTGCTGCTAGTGTCGATACTACTGTTATCATTGCTAATAATCGTTTCATTCTACCACCTCACTTGCTGATCCATCTATTCTAGCCCGTCTGCCAATCTTAGGCTGCTGCAATTCTTTGTAAGCCCGTTTCATTCCTTCTACGTCTTTAATCCCCCAGCCCATGATAAAGCCAATCACCTTGCGGCCTTTATTCTTTGGTAGGATCGTTACGTGATACGGGGTAATGGCATTAACCTCTGTTACGGCTGGTTCAATCGCCTTTAGTCTGAGGTTGCGGTAACTGCTGAGTTTGCCATCCTCAACGCCCAGCATCTCTCTGATATCATCAATGTCTAATTTCTCAGTCATCTTGTGTTTGAGGTTGATGCGTCTGGATACGGCTTCATACAAAGCAAAGGCGTACTTACTGCTGAAAGACTTCATTACCTCTAAGTCTAGTTTAGCAAATACGCTGCTGTCTTTTAGCAGTTCTGCTAAGTCTACGGGGAAAGAATATTGCATATCACCATTGGGCTTTACCCGTGTTGATCCTAGTAACTGGGACACAACCTCATCACCGTTGGACTGTGCTGCTATGACCAGAGTTTGCTGTAACCGCCGCAAACATCGTTTGAGCCTCTGATTATTTTGGTCTTCGTATTTCAGGTTTGACGTCTTGATCGTGAATACGTGCTGATGTTTAACTATATCCTTGCCCCAGGCATTGTTCAGCAGGACATTAAAGATACGCCTATCGGCCAGAGTAAGCGGCCCCGTACCCTTAATCTCAATCAACTCGTTAGGCTTAATCATCTGCCCATCAAAGGGTTTGAGGTCTGTAGTCTTTAGTGCTGGCAACATAGTGATCCTGTACGGTTACCTTTGTACATTTAATCGTAACAATACAGTCAGCGCAACACTATGCAAGGCGGTACAAAAGGTAACGATAGGCGGTACAAAAGGTAACGATACCCCGGTACAATAAGTAACCAAAACCCGTACAATAAGTAACCATCACCCGCTATTTCTGCTTTAAAATAAGATTTTTAACCCCCCTGAATCTTGAATCATTAGAAGAATAGAAAAGAAGAAAAAAATAAGAGAAATATCAATAGTAGCCATATAGAACTGTCAATTTACGAGGAAATTACAGTCTCCTGGCTATTAACTATTCTACTAAAATCGAAGGTGATCCTCTGCTAAAAAAGTAACTAAATGCTAAGAAAACAAATGACATAAATAACAATAATGCAAACCTACGACCGATAACGTGTTCGAATCAGGACACAACCTTCAAACGTCTTACTGAATTAGCAGACCATTTACCTTTCCCTGATATGGTTGGAACATTCATCTGATTGAGATGTTCAGCAATGCTCCTGAGGCTCAGAGAGCCGTCTGGATCGATCTTGTGCAGCATTGGCAACCTTTCTGCTGCACGGCGTCTGTATAGCGCTGTACGGGCCTCTGAGGCCTTCTTGGTATCTTCTGCAGTGCCAATACGCCCTACGAACTTATCGCCTCTGTATGCGCCTAATTGGACACCTCTAGCTTTAGCCGCTGCCAGCGCATCCTTTGTCCGTTTGCTGATCGCCTCACGCTCCTGTTCAGCAACCAGTGCCATAATCCCAATAGTAAGCCGATTAGCCTCTGGCATGTCTGCCGCTATGAAATCTATTCCCGCATCTTTAAGGCTGAGCAGGAAGGCTGCATCTCTGGTCAGCCTATCGATCTTAGCCACCACCAGAGTAGCCCCAGAGGCCTTGCAGAGATCGATGGCTTCAGTCAGTTTTGGGCGACGGTTGTTCTTTCCGCTCTCAATCTCCACCAGTTCTTCAATTACGTTCCAATCACCACCGTTCAGGTAATTTTCAACAGTTTTACGTTGGGCTTCTAACCCCAATCCAGACTGCCCCTGCTTCTGTGTTGAAACCCGCAAATAACTAACGAAACTACCCTTCGCCATAAATGTTACACTTCATCATACCAAGATATGATAATACGTAACACCTGCAATGCCATTGGTAAACCATCTTGTTTGAGGGCGTGTGCCACCTCACCTCGACCGGGTATCATATATAAACCCAACCCAATTTGGGGAATTTTTAGAAGTCTGAATGGGGTAAAGTTAAAGTAGACTGTTGAAAGTGGGCTTTGGTTAATCAAGAGGTTTGGCAGTGATTAATTATACTGCGCGTCGTTCAAAGCCCAGTAGCCTTTGGTGCCTTCAGCTTCTTCATTTTCTTGAGCCAAATCCCAAGGTGTTTTGCCGTCTTTGCTTTTTGCCTTCGCGTCTGCTCCAGCTGCTAGTAAAACTTCGATGTTATCTGATGTACCACTAGAAGCCGCCCAGTGCAGCGGTGTCCAGTCATCGCCCCCTCGCGCCATGACGTTAGCTCCCGCCGCCAACAGTGTTTCAATATTTAAATACGAGCCACCAGAGGAGGCCCAGTGTAGCGGTGTCCAGCCATTTCCCCCTCGCGCCATTGCATCCGCCCCGGCAGTTAATAAAATTTGGACGCTTGCTGTCGTGTTGCTAACCGCAGCGTAGTGCAGCGGTGTTCTGCCAGTCTTTGTCCGCGCCATGACATCTGCTCCAGCCGCTAACAAAGTCTGTATATTTTCAGGGCTACCACGAGAGGCAGCCCTATGCAGAGGAGTTCGACCACCCTCGGTTTGCGCTGAGATGTCTGCACCAGCAGCCAATAATGCTAGAATTATTTTTGGACCACCACTGATAGCTGCACAGTGCAACGGTGTTTCGCCATTTTCTGCCCGCACTGTTACGTCTGCATCGGCAGCCAGTAAGGCTTGTACATTTGGGGCTTTATCCGACAATGCAGCATCATGCAGCGGTGTTTTTCCCCACTTATCCCGAGCCATCAAATCAGCTCCAACTCCTAACAAGGCTTGGACGTTGGCTAAATTACCACTGGAAGCCACCAAATGTAGTGGTGTCCGTCCAAAATCATCCTGCTCCATGAAATCTGCACCAGCAGTCAAAAGTGTTGATACATTTTTAGAGTTGTTCCATTGAGTGAAACTATAAAGGGGTATGGGTTGTTTTTTATCCTGTGTCATATCGTTATTAGCTCTATTTATTGTTTAAGAACTGAGAACACTTTGCCCACGAACCAAACATCAACATCAATGTTATTAGTGCGACGCGCATGGCGGAACCTCTTACGTTACTCAGTTGAGATGGTAGCAGACCTCAGTCTTAGCTCAACAAATATGTTCAGTACAAAAAATGTTGGGTGAAACTACCCACTAAGTTCAACAGGGGAAAAAAATCTCTTAACCTAGCTATCCTAATCAGAGAG
>FZLS01000159.1 GCA_900197625.1 Rhodobacteraceae bacterium Water-Bin34
GTTGTTTTATGCCACCCCACATACCTTTCATACGATCTTTAAACTTAGGCCATACACCCATCGGCTTATCATGTACAGTTCCAACATTATCGATATACATTAATGTACCATCATGTCTATAGTTCATAAGTCTTAATGGAACTCTTGTGACAATATCATTATTATTCTGCCATCTATAATGACATATCTTTAATGATTTAACATATGTTGGCCATCCAACTCTCGGTGAACCATATGTAAATAAGCAATCAACCTCTGGAAAACTATAGTTAAGAGCACATCGACTAGCCATAATAGTTGCCATTGCAGCACCTAAACTATGTCCGCAAAACCATAATGCTTTCTTTACATTGATTATATCAACAGATACCTCAGGCCAAAGTTCATCTACTTCAGCTTTAAAGCCACGATGTACTCGTGATACTGTTTCTGATTTGACTGGAAATGCTTTCAGATCTGCCTTGAGATCATTAAATTCCGTAGGCTCTGTACCACGACAAGCAACTACAACATCAGTCTTATTCTCAAACCTATATGCTTGAGCTCCACCTATATCATAAAATTTTGTTTTAGTAAAACCATGTTCCTTCGCAATCTTTTTTACGGCCTTTTCATCTCCGTATGCATCTCTTGCGAGCTTAGCAAAAAGGAGACTTTTCTCCTTTATATTCATTTCACGTATGCTCATTACTGTGCTCCCCAATCATCATAGGCTTTCCAAGCTCCCCATGCTATTGCAGCAAATGCAGCAATTTTAATAAATGATGTAGCAAATAATGCTATTAATCCTAAACCTATTAATCCCCAATTACTTCCCATTATAGTTTCTCCTCTATTTCTGTTGTTAAATCGTCAATTCGCATTTCTAATTGCTCGATTTTTGCAGCAATCTTTGGATTGACTTTTTTCCAAGCATCTTCGTCTTGGTTTAACCAAGTCCAACCATACTTGTCCCTAAAATAATCTACTGTATCATCAATCTTACCATATGCCCATAAGCCAATACGTGTATCTTTAATATAAGCTAAAAATGCTGCACCTAATAATGCTCCTGCAATACTAGTATAAATCCATAGTCTATCTTCAAACATATTACTTCTCCTCGTATGGTGACATTGCTCCTAACGGTGGATATCTTACTTCTCCAGTGCAAATACCATTATTAAATGATTTAAAATCTTTTCCTAATTCTCTTTGATATACATCTTTCATCTCTTGATCTCTCTTAAAAGTTTCTTCCATATTTTCTAAGTCTGGTACTGGTGCTGCTGGATATGTTTTACCTGGATCTTCTTCCACGTTATCTCCTATTTTTTAATTTTAGCTAAAAGTTGTTCCTCTGTTTCAACCCTATTTGGATCTGGCAGACAAACATCTACTGGACAAACTTCCACACATTGCGGTGTATCAAAATGACCTACACACTCAGTACATAAGTCACCATCAATAACATATATCTCACTCCACTTTGGGTGGCCTTTCTCATAGTCCTCACCAAAGTATATAGCTTCGTTAGGACATTCTGGAACACATACATCACAATTGATGCAGTCATAATCGATGAATAAACTCATTAGTAGTATTTGTATTTATAATATTGCTATTTATAAAGCTTTGGGAGCAGCTTTATTATAAATATAGTAATGAATAGATTAGGAGAGTGAGTTGGAAGGCATATTAGATTTAGTAACTGAGGTAGGTTTTCCTATTGTAGGTGCAGGAGCAGCAGGTTATTTTGTATATTTAACACTCAACTTTATATTAGATGGTGTGTTGGATGATATTAAGCAACAAAGAATGTTTGCACAAGCATTAGATAATAGAGTAAAGACTATGAATAGTGAATTAATACGTATTGATGTAAAGATGTGTCAGGCATTTGGTATAAGACCTGATGTAGATCGAATCGCAAGAGCAGACGGTAAGACTGATGCGAGGAGAGACTAATGGAAGAAGTAGTAGTAGAGCAACAAACAACGATAGGACAATTAGTTAGTGATTACGGTTTTCCTATTATTGCCGCTTTGGCAATGGGTTACTTTATATACTTCATATGGACATGGGTTTCTACAAAGGTAGATCCAGTTATAGGCGATAGCCATATGACTTTAATTGCATTAATCGATAGAGTAAGAATGTTGGATAATGATTTAATTAGATTAAACGCTAAATTAGATATGATATTACAGGAGAGGGAAAGACATGGTGAAATTAAAACTTTTACTGACACTACTGACACTGACGACAATAAGCCAAGCGAGTAATTTAACGTTTGAATTTGGTAATCCAGCTTTTAGTGGAGAAGGATATTCTAGTCATGTACTTTCAATATCACAGTTAGAATATAATAGAAAAGAATCTGTAAAGGATGACTTATTATCTGCAGCTGCTAAAGCTGAGAGAGATGCTAAGAATACCACCCTTGCAAAGTTTGTAACGAACGTAGAAAGTCGTATATTCGCAAACTTATCCAAACAAATGGTTGATAATATGTTCGGTACTAATTGCACCGAAGACTTAGATACGACAGAATTAGAGTGCCCATTAAGTGGTACAGCAACTTTACCTGATGGCTCAACAGTGGCATGGGTAAAAGACGAGACAGCAGAAACAATTACGTTAACTGTTACAGCAGCTGATGGTTCATTAACAGAATTAGTTGTACCAGTTGGAGACTTTAAATTTTAAAATTATGAATATGGAATATTTGGCGATAGCATTTTTAAGTTGTATTATGGCTGGTTGTTCGGTACAGAACACCAAAGCAATAGAAGGTGATATGCCTTTTGTTCAAGGTACACCGACAAAAGAATTGCTAAAAGAGATGCCAGATTTGATAAATACACCCACGGATGGAAATGGAAATCCAGTAAAAATTACCGTGGCAGTATATGCTTTCCCTGATGAGACAGGACAAAGGAAGCAAGTAGGATTATCGACAGCAGTTTCTCAGGGAGCTGATGTATGGGTTATACAATCACTCATGGCAGTTGGTGAAGGTGATTGGTTCTCAGTTGTTGAAAGGGCAAGTTTAGATAACTTAGTCAAAGAAAGACAATTGATTAGAAGTACAAGAGAACTATATGATGGTGCTCAAAGCACAGATGCTTTGGCGCCTATGTTGTTTGCTGGCCTAATATTAGAGGGTGGCATTGTTGGATATGATACAAATACAACAAGCGGTGGAGCAGGAGCAAGGTTCCTTGGTTTAGGAGCTAACGATCAATATAGAACTGATCAAGTAACTGTTTCATTAAGACTTGTTTCAGTTCAGACAGGAGAAATCCTATTGACCGTATCAGCAACAAAGACAATTGCAAGTACCAGCAATGGTGCAGATGTATTTAGATTTTTAGATTTAGGAACAAGAGCATTGGAGATAGAATCTGGCAATGCAGCTAACGAACCGGTGAATTATGCGATTCGTACAGCTATTGAATTTGCAGTATTGCAAATGTTATATGAAGGAAGAGAGTGTGGTTTATGGGAATGGGCAGAACCCGTTATAGCAGAACGGGTAGACAAAGAAGTTATACATTCTGATATACCGCTTGATGATTGGGCGAAACATCCAATTGAGGCAAAAGAAGGAGAGTAGTTAATGAAATTACTGACATTCTTTATTATGGCTTTGATGAGTTTGCCAGCGATGGCAACAAATAAAATTTATGTAACACAAGCTGGCGCTTCATTAGTTTTTGATGTACTCCAGGATGGTGATGGTAATATGGTAGGTAATTCAACTACAGCATCCACCGTGTCTGGCTCTGCAACAAACTTTAATATTGACCAGGTTGGTAATAGTAATATAATCACCTTTGATATAAATGGTGATAACTTTGTTGGTACATGGAATACTACAGGTAATAGTAACAATATTGATTTCAATTGTGACCCAGCAGATAGCACAAGTGGTTGTGATGATGTCAATGCTGTAATTACTTTTACGGGTAACTCACAAGATATTGACGTTGATGTTGGTGGTACTACCTCTGGTGATAATGCTGATATTGATATTGTTGGTGCATCAGGTACGGACAGCACTGTTGTTGCAGCTACTATCGATGGTACAAGTGCAATATTAAGATTAACAATTGACGGTGATTCAAATAACTATCTAATCGATATTGATGGTAATGGAGATGTTGCAGGTCATACTTTAATTATGACTCAAACTGGTATTACTGCTGATGTTGATGTTACTCAATCGGGTGTATATGATAACTCAGCAACTGTAACTACAACAGGTGATTCACAAAATATTGATATTGTACAAACCGCTGGTGGTACAGTAACAATGACAACCACTGGAAGTACATCATCTGCGGTTAAGACAGTTAATATTAATCAGACAGGTCATGCAACATTTAATACTAATGGAACTATTCTTGGACAAACTTCGGATGGTTTAAACGGTGCTGGTGGTACATTTGATATTGACCAAACAAGCACAGGTACAATTAACTTAGATGCAAATGGAGCAAGTGCTAATATTAGTATAGAACAAACAAGCACAGGTACAGTCAATATGGATGTAGATGGTGCAACCTTTGTAGCTGATATTGACCAAGATAACGCAAGTACAATATCATTAACACATGATGGTGCATCTGCAGATTATGTTATTTTACAAGAAGGTGGTTCTGGAGACATATTAACTCTAACAGTTAATGGTGCATCTGCTAATGTAGATATAATCCAAAGAGATTAATGTGCGACTTTTTATTATATTATGGTGTTTA
>FZLS01000160.1 GCA_900197625.1 Rhodobacteraceae bacterium Water-Bin34
AGAAAAACACCTTTTGGAGCACTTATCATACCATCCCAAACAGGCTCTCGGGCATGGCACATAGAACATCTACTGATAATAATATCTGAAATATCATCAAAACTTTCTGCCAACATTAATCTTTCTTCGTTTTTTGTTAGCGTTTGATTTTCCAAATCATCATAATCTCCATTCCATGAAGATGCTGTCGAAAGTGCTGCAATAATTAAAAATAATACTAAAGTTGCCATCCAGGTCCAGGATGGGCCTGACCCAGTAGCATGCAATGTATTAAAATAATGGCGAATTGTAACACCTGTTAAAAAAACCAATGAAGCAATAATCCACGTGTATTCTGTTGCAAATGCTAATGGATAATGATTTGACAACATCAAAAATAGAACTGGTAAGGTCAAATAATTATTATGTGTACTTCGTAATTTTGCTATTTTTCCGTATTTTGGATCAGGTGTACGACCTTCCTTAAGGTCTTTAACAACGATTCTTTGATTTGGCATAATTATCAGGAAAACATTTGCTGACATTATAGTTGCAGTAAATGCTCCCAGATGAAGCATTGCCGCACGACCAGTAAAGACTTGATTGTAGCCCCAAGACATTACGGTAAGCACCACAAACAATAAAATCATTAAACCTGTAGGATTATTGCCCAAAGCAGATTTGCATAAAAAATCATAGACAATCCAACCAACTAATAAAGATCCTGCTGAAATAGAAATTGCTTGAACAACTGATAAATCAGCTTTTGCAGGGTCAATTAAATATAATTCAGCACCAAGCCAGTAAACAATCATTAGCATTACAGCACCAGACAGCCACGTAGCGTAGCTCTCCCACTTAAACCAAGTTAAATGTTCTGGCATATTTTCTGGAGCAACCGAATATTTTTGGATATGATAAAATCCACCACCATGGACTTGCCACTCTTCACCATGAACTCCAGCTGGTAAATGTGGAGGTTTTTTTAGCCCTAAATCTAAAGCAATGAAATAAAAAGAAGAGCCAATCCACGCAATTGCAGTAATAACATGAAGCCAACGAACGGCAAAAGCAAACCATTCCCACATAATTACAAAATCATTCATCAATATATCTTTCTAATTTTTTTCTTTCTTACATGGACTTTTATTTTCTTGCTAGGTTTGTTATTGGTAAAACAGTATCAAAAAAAAGACAACAATGTCATATTTCGAAAACATACGCACATTTGCAAGGATCTATGAATTAGGCAGCATGTCCGCTGCGGCACGAGATCAAAGGATATCGCCTGCTGTTGCATCAGCACGAATTTCACAACTTGAGGCTCACTTAGGTGTCCGATTATTTCAACGAACTACAAGAAGTTTATCACCAACAGAACAAGGCCAGATATTTTACCGTGGTGCCAGAGTAATTTTAGAGTCAGTACAAATGGCTGAAGCTGATATTGGTGATGTTACTGAAAATCCACGTGGAGTTCTTCATGTTGCAGCGCCACTTGGCGTTGGGCGAAGTTTAATTGCTCCAAATTCTCCTGCATTTACTAATAAATATCCATTAGTTGACTTAAGGTTACGACTTAGTGATCGAAAAGTTGATTTAACTGCCGAGGGATTAGATATTGCTTTTTTCCTAGGTCATCCAACCGACTCAAACCTTAGAATTCGCAAAATAGCTGATTGCCCTAGGGTTTTATGTGCAAGCCCAGAATATATTTCAAAAAATGGCCACCCAGTGGATGGCTTTGATCTTCAGAGAGGTAAACACAACTGTTTAATGCTTCGCTTTCCAGGATCAACCGAATTCCAATGGGAATTAAACACCCCTGACGGATTAAGAAAATTTGATGTAAAGGGACGTTTGGAAAGTGATGACGGCGATGTATTGACAGATTGGGCGCTTGCAGGGGCTGGTATCGCAATGAAGCCTGTATTTGAAGTTTATGAACATCTCAAAAGTGGTAAACTTGTAATAGTAGCAGAAAAAACAAGACCATCACACGTACAAATGGCTTGTCTATATACACATAGACGGCATCAAGATCCAAAGGCGCGTTTATTTATGGAATTTATGATAGAACGTATTAGTGATGCAATTTCAGGTCCATTTCATAAGAGATAATTAACTTCCTCGGTAAGTTGAATATCCATATGGAGACAGCAATAATGGGACGTGGTAATGAAGATTTTCCGACATACCAAATCGTATGGGCACAATATTAAGAAATTGAACACCTTCTATAATTTGGTTGTGACGCGCTATATAGTCACCGCAATGAAAAAGTAGTTCATATTCGCCTATTTTAAAATCAACTGAACTCAAAATCTGCTTATCTGTCCTTCCATCTTCGTTTGTTACTGCCTCAGATAAAAATTCTGAACTATTACTTACAATTTTATATAATTCAATTTTCAACCCTGCGGCAGGACAACCACGAGCAGTATCCAAAACATGTGTAGTCAAATATCCAGCCATTTAATATTCCTCCCAATATGATCTATTTTTAATAGGATTTTTACTTTATTAAAGAGCTAATTCAGTAATACTCCTTCAAATATTATTTGATATAAAATCACAATAGATAGTTTATAATAACAATAAAACAGGAGATCTTTAAGGATGAAACGGTATCCACGAGATATGTATGGTTACGGGAATACTCCTCCAAAAGCCCAATGGCCTAATAATGCAAAGATTGCATTACAGTTTGTTATTAATTTTGAAGAAGGTGGCGAAAATAATATTCTCCATGGCGATAGCGCATCTGAAGCATTTCTATCAGAAATAGTTGGAGCCGCCGCTTGGCCAGATCAACGGCATGCAAATATGGAGTCAATTTATGAATATGGTTCTCGAGTAGGTTTTTGGCGTTTATACGACTTATTCAAAGGACTACCCATTACAGTTTATGGTGTTGCATCTGCTTTAGCTAGATCACCCAATCATGTTCACGCAATGAAATCAGCAAACTGGGAAATTGCTAGCCATGGCTTGAAATGGATTGACTATAAAGATTTCGATGAAAAAGATGAAGAAGCTGATATGCGCGAAGCAATCCGTCTTCATACTGAAGTCACAGGCAGCCCTCCAAAAGGTTGGTATACCGGAAGGTCCTCCATAAACACCATTAATTTAGCGGCTAAAACTGGTATTTTTTCATATATCGCTGATAGTTATGCTGATGATTTACCATATTGGGAAGAATTTTCAGACAAAGATCAACTAATAGTGCCCTACACACTAGACGCAAACGATATGAGATTTGCAACTCCACAAGGCTTTAATTCTGGAACACAATTCTTAGAATATTTAAAAGATAGTTTTACAACATTATATCAAGAAGGGTCTAATGGGTCACCGAAAATGATGTCAATTGGACTACATTGCCGCTTAATAGGTAGACCTGGTAGGTTTGAAGCAATTAAGAAATTTTTAGAATTTGTTAATGATCATGATAGTGTATGGATAGCAACTCGAGAACAAATCGCCAATCACTGGGAAAAAAATCATCCACATATTCGATTTGAAAGGCCAAGTAATATGGATCGAGAAAAATTTGTTAGTTTATATGGTGGAATATTTGAACATTCACCTTGGGTAGCAGATAATGCATTTGAGCTTGAATTAAGTCATTCGCATGACACAGCTGTTGGCTTACATAATGCTTTATGCCGTGCTTTTAGGTCAGCATCTAAAGATCAAAAGTTAAATGTTTTGAAAGCTCATCCAGATTTAGCTGGTAAATTGGCCCAAGCGAAACGTTTAACAGCGGAGAGCACTTCTGAACAAGCATCTGCAGGAATTGATAGTTTAACTGATTACGAACGGGAGCAATTTACCCAATTGAATTTGGAATATGTTCAAAAACATGGCTTTCCATTTATTATTGCTGTCAGAGATCACAATAAAGCAAGCATTTTAAATGCGTTTAAAAAACGCATTAAAAATAATAGTGATACAGAGTTTTCCGAGGCTTGCAAACAAGTCGAGAGAATTGCAGAATTTCGTTTAATGGACATTTTGCCATGATTTATGAATTGCAAACCCAACCATTAACTACAAATGCATTTAAAGCGTTTGGTGAAATAATAGACGCCACGGGTGAACCTGATAAAATTATTAATCAAGGCCTTTGTGGAAGATACCATGATTTAGCAAAATTAGATTTTACATCAGGAAAAGCGGGCATAAGTGTCTTTAATGCTGAGGCAAGAAGTTTGCCTTTTAAATTAGAAATGATGGAGCGTCATCCAGAGGGCAGCCAAGCCTTCATACCAATGCATCAATATCCATTTTTAATAATAGTTTCTCATGATAAAAATGGTGTGCCAGATACGCCCATTTCATTTATATCAAAACCAGGGCAAGGTATAAATATATTCAAAAATACTTGGCATGGCGTTTTATGCCCACTTCATTCTCCAGGATTATTTGCAGTAATTGATAGAATTGGGGAAGGTCCAAACTTAGAAGAGCATTGGTTCAAAAAAGTTTGGACTATTATTTAAAAAATTTATTCGTAGCTTGATACGGGTGAGCCTGCCAAAGCAGCAATATTCAACAAACCACGAACTGTAACACCTGGGGTAACTATATGGGCACGATTTCCCATACCCATTAAAATAGGTCCAACCTCTAAACCACCCGCAACTGACTTTAAAACGTTACGCGTTGCACCCGCAGCATCTGAGTTAGCATAAACTAAAATATTTGCTTTTCCTTTTAATCGATTATTTGGCATCATAGTCTC
>FZLS01000162.1 GCA_900197625.1 Rhodobacteraceae bacterium Water-Bin34
CGGACGTTTTGACTTAACTAGTCTAGAAGAAGCATATAAAATGGTAGGTCTATTCTCTGATAATATTATTATTAGAAGTACGATTGGACCTGATCAAGTTGATCTGTTCCCTAAAGCAGATCTACTGCCTGAGTTTCTACGTGAGAAACACTGGGAGAAGGATGCTGTATCATATGATATGCCATGCGTATGGGGAACTAATAAGCCTGACGCTGATCTACAGAAAATTATTACAGGTACAAAACGTTTAGTTATAACTGATAGAAAAACAGCTATGATGTTTAAGCTAGCTAGAAATTCAATGCTAGCAGCAAGAGTATCATTAGCTAATGAATTGTTTCTTATGTGTCAACAACTTAATATTGATTATGAGACAGTTAAACTACTATTAGCCACAGATAAAGATATCGGTGGATCTCACTATAATGTACCAGGACATGACGGGAAGTTTGGATTTGGTGGTAAATGTCTACCAAAGGATCTTTCTCACCTTTCTTCACTATTAGATGTTGCCTTAAACTTCAAAAGCATTTATATTAATAATATAAACAAAAGATAGGTATTAAATATGAAGAAAATTTTAAGTGATTGTGACGGCGTTTTACTCGATTGGAACTACTCATTCGAGAAATGGATGAAGTTTCATTTTGATCTAGAAGTACTGAATAGGTCAGTATACGATATTAACAAGCGATTTAATCTAGATGAGTTTGATAAACCAATGCTAGAAAAAGATAGTAAGTTCTATCTACCTAGAATCTTCTGTAATAGTAGTAGACAAGCATCTCTCAAGCCTATGGGTGATGCAGTGCTATATGTTAAAAAGCTATACGAAGAGTTCGGTATTACTATCGATGTTATTACATCTCTCTCATTAGACCCTGAGACTCAAAAGCTACGTGAGTATAATCTACGTAAAGTCTTTGGTAAATCTATTGATAGAGTTGTCTGCTTAGATACTGGTGCAGATAAAGATGAAGCCCTAGAAGAGTGGAGAGATTCTGATCTCATCTGGGTTGAAGATAAAATGGAGAATGCTGATCTAGGAGTCGAGATGGGCTTAGATAGTATTCTAATTGAACAAGAGTATAATACTCAGTATAATGGCCTAGCCAAGAGAGCACGTAGTTGGAAAGATATTTACGATTATGTGTGCGGAGAAAACCTTTTAAGCTAAATAATAATGTGGTTACGAAAGCACAATATAGTCCTAGGACTTCGAAACTAATCAAGTCTAAAACCTTTCTCAGTGCTGTAACCGCCTTATTAAGTAGGAGCAAAATGCCAACTTATTCATTTAAAAACACGGAAACTGGTGAAGAGTTCGATGAGATGATGAAAATCTCAGAGTACGATCAGTATCTAATCGATAACCCTCAAATTATCCGCACTTACGGCCCTAACAGTATGCCAGCCATATCTGGTGATTCTGTTGGACTAGGCTTTCGAAAAACCGATGGTGGATTTAACGACCTCATGAACCGAATTGGCAATGCCAATAAAGGATCCCATGTGGCTGAAAGGTATGGTTCAACTAGGAACAGTACTCAAGTTAAAGTAGATAATGTTGTTAATAAGCATAAGGTTATACAAGGTCTACAAAAAGCGTCTAAAGCGCTGAGGAGCAAGGATTAATTTGGCAACAACAAAGGTAATCTATGCCACGAAAAATGACTCGCAAAAAACAGAGACGACTAGAAATGCAAGGCGTCTTAACGACCGAGACTCATAAATTGTCTAAGAAATTTTTCCCAAGGAGAATAGAACCAAAGACATTTAATCAGAAGAGAGTGTTTAACGACTATGAGAAAGGCAAACATCTCTTTTTATATGGATATGCAGGAACAGGAAAAACATTCCTACCATGCTATCACGCAATTCAAGACGTACTTGATGGCTATTATGAAAAGCTAATTATTGTACGTTCAGTAGTGCCTACCAGAGATATGGGATTCCTACCTGGTAAGCAAGAAGATAAGATGGCAGTATATGAAGCACCTTACAAACAAATATTCGGCAACCTCTTTAATAGAGGCGACGCGTATGAAATACTTAAGAATAAAGATCATGTTGAGTTTATGCCCACCAGCTTTATTCGAGGCATCACACTTGACGATGCTATTGTTCTTATTGACGAATGTCAAAATATGAACGACCATGAGATTAACTCAGTTATTACTCGTCTAGGCGATAATAGTAAGTTAATCATTTGTGGTGATATTAGACAGACAGATCTAATAAAAGAAGATTCTGGCTTTAAACAATCACTAAAGATTTTTAGAAGCATGGATTCTCTGTCAATGGTCGAATTTGGAATCAACGATATTGTGCGTTCCGGATTCGTAAAAGATTATATTATAGCACGTGAAGAAGTTAAAGATGAAAACATTCAAAAAAGATCTAATTACATTTCCAAAACTCAAAAGGACTACAGTCAACGGCGTACGTCATTACCTGAAGGAAGGGGTGGAAGACTCACCAGTATATCCATCAGTGACAACGGTATTGTCGAAGAAGTCTGCTGAAGGTATTAAAGCCTGGCGCAAGCGAGTAGGAGAAGCAAAAGCACAAGCTATCACGACTAAGGCAGCTCGCCGAGGAACTAAGGCTCATCTATTGATTGAGGATTACATACTCGGCGAGGATACTCATGATGATGATCGGATCATGCCTGAAGATCGTGAGCTAGCTAACAAGCTTAAAGTTGCTGCTAATAAGTCTATTGATAATATTAGAGTAGTGGAGGGTCAGATGATGTCTGACTTTCTGCGTGTAGCCGGTACCGTCGATTGTATTGCAGAATATAATGGACGGCTGGCTGTAATTGATTGGAAAACATCAGCAAGAGAGAAGAAGAAAGAATGGGTTGACGGATACTTTATGCAAGCAGCTGCCTATGCTGTTATGTTTGAAGAGAACACTGGTATACCTATTGATACTCTGGTTGTTGTTATAGCACATGATGAGAGCTATGAGCCTCAGATATTTGTAGAGAAAAGGGATGACTGGATTCATGAGTTCATCAAATACAGAGAACAATACACCGCATAAGAACACTAAAAGAATGGTAGATGAGATGATAGAAAACCTCTCTACTGATACGATGATAATGAATGTGAGTCTTAAGAGATTCAAAGAAGATATCGTTGAATTACATGTAGTAGATGAGTTAGGTACACAATACACTAATATAAACGTATCAGACCTACTGTCTATGTACGATCCTCTAATGAAAACAATGAAAATAATTGTTAAATCAGAAAAATAACAGTTGCCTTAAAACATGTTTGACCTTATTATATAGTATAAATTAAATAAAGGTGAAAATATGATTAGGTTTTTTATGGGTTTTATTCTTACTGCTGGTTCTGTCGGCCGTGAAGATTTCTATGTTCAATGTCTACAGGCTAGTGATTGTGTAGCTGGTAGCCCTCCTAACTTATTAGTTACATTACTTCTAGCATGTATCGGGCTATCAATTATGGTATGGCCTGTTGTTGACGGTACTATGAGCCAGTATGAAGACTAAAGCTTATATTGTAGCTATGTCAAGCATAGATGTTCTGGGCAATACACCTGGAGCATCTGCCATTCGATTTAGATCGGGTGAGAGTAATATAGATGATCACTCTAATGGCATGGTTGAGATCGATGATGACAGACTAGAACGCCCTAGTAAGATTCCTCATGGCATATGGAAATCATGGGAGAAGATTAATAAAATAGGTGCTGTTGTTGTAGATAATCTTATTAATAAATTTCCCATCGAGCTACCAGAAAGCACAGCTGTTATCTTCTCTACTCAAACTGATGGTCTGAGTAACTTCGAAGGATTGCATAATGGTGATAGGTTGCCTCCTAGAAGAGTTCTATCTAATGGTCGTGACTTCCTAGTTGGTTATATTAATAAGCTGTATGGGTTTAATGCAGTGTCAACCTCTATGGCAGCTGCATGCGCTACTGGTCTCTATAATCTTGAGTATGGTATGCGATTGCTAGATGATCATGAGTTTGTCATTGTTGGATCAGCTGATGCCGGCACATCTAAACTCTCTATGGATTACTTCAGAACCTTAAATGCTATTGGTACTAAATCTACTCCGTTCGATAAGGATAGAGATGGATTTGTTATGGGTGAAGGGGGCGCTGCAGTTGTTATTTGCAGTAAGAGTACAATCAAAAAATATGGACTAACACCTGAAGCTGTAGTGCATGATGTACAGCTTACTAATGATGGCTTATCGGGATCATTGACTGATCCTGGTGATGGAGGCTATAGAGCTATGAAGGCGCTTCCATACAAACGTTATGCTGATCAGATAGCATTTGTTAAAGCTCATGGCACATCAACTCCTAAAGGTGACCCTCATGAGATTGAGCAGATAGCTAATCTTTTTCCGTGGCTTCCTATTGTATCGTTTAAGAGTATGTTAGGTCATACTATAGGTACTAGTGGCCTTTTAGAGATGTTACATGCTATAATACATATTAAATCAGGGGTAGTACCTGCTAATCGCAATCTAGAATCTTCTATTGATAACAGATGTATTGTAGATCATATGGAGACTGAGAAGAAA
>FZLS01000164.1 GCA_900197625.1 Rhodobacteraceae bacterium Water-Bin34
TTCTCAAACGATGAGTTCTTAGTTGTGCCTTTAACTGGGATGAACACACCTTCTTCTGCCTCATCTAACAACTTCAGCATAACACCTTCAGCGAAAGCATTAGCTTCTGCGTCTGTGTACTCAGCACCCATGTTTGTGCGCTCGATAGCGTAGTATCTCTTCATCTTTTCAATGAACTCAGGACGGTTCTTGTTAATTACCTTCTGGCTCCAGACTTGTGGCAGATAGTTAGGGCCACGATTTCCTACATGGAAGCCTTCATTGATAAGCTCGTTGCGTTCAGCAGATAGAGTTGCTCTAATTTGACGATAGATATTACGCTCGTCTGCACTCAGTGCTTTCTCTTGGCGTGAACCATCACCTCGGCGTAATGCTCGAACAATTCGGCTGTAAGATTTAGGCTGTTCTTGGCCAACACTTGCTGTTGTTTTACGGAAGTAGCCACGTAGTATGCCGTCTGTGTCTGGTAATGCGGCCAGCTTATCAGCAATAGGCATAAACTTTTTAGCAAAGCGTTGGTTCATATCCGGGTAATGTTCTTTGTACTTGTCACCAAGCCAGTGCATCCCTTGGTTTTTGATCCGGGTCGACAGACGCTCGAAGTATTTGAATGGGCCAGACTTTCGTACAGCTTGCTCTTCCTTCGGAGAGAGTTCGCGCTTACGCATCATGGACATAACTGCACCAGTTATAGTGCTGTTTGTACCTTGCTTGCGCATCATAGACATAACTGCACCAGTTATAGTGCTGTTTGTACCTTCTTGCTCAAGAAGCTCACCAAATTGTCCTGCTGGAATATCGCTGATGCTTTCAACGCTTTCGTTCATCATAGCGTCAATGACATCACCGTTCACACCTTTTGGAATTGGTCGGTCAAACTCTAAGATGCTGTTGTATATCATCTCGTCGTTGCTATCGAAGTAATCAGCGTCGATATGCTTGGCTTGCTCTGGGTTAAACAAGACCGCAGACGTGTGCATTGTTGAAGATGCACGATAGCTATCGCCATTCGCCATTATATCTTCGCCATCAGCCAATGAGTTGCGGTGCGTTGTAAGCATTCCGTCATAGCCAAGATCGTCAAGGATACCTGTTAGCTCTTCTTGCGCGGCGGCTCTATTGCGGCCAGACTTAATAAGAGAGTTTACCAATTCTCGGTATGTATTTGTTCCATCGACATCAGTGCCAGACATTGTGTCTTCAAGATACTTGAAAGTACGCTCTGTTGTGTTTCCAACCTCGTGCATCTTAGCCATGATTGCTTTGATCATTGGGTGATCTGCGTTGTATGCGGCTGTGCTTCTGAAATCTACAGGTGTATTTAGCTTGATAACCATCGGCATAACATATGGGTCAATGGTCAGGCCGCGCTCAGATAAAGTCTCAGCTAGTGCCTGTTCGTTTGCCACTAAGTCATCGAGATGATCACGGAACGCATCTAGTGTGCCAGTTGTTACGTCTGGGTTTATGCCAAGCTCATCTTCAAGTGCGCTGAACTCGCGGCGTACCTTAGATATTTCGCGGCGTGTCTCCACCATATCCCAGATGTCCCAGTCTAAGTCTTCTTTATCAGACGCTGGCAAGCCAAGCTCTTCAGCTTGCTGGAACATTGCCTCTACAGTTGGGCGTTTCGCATATACTTCACCAGCAACATGAGGATTTGCGGTTAGGTAGTAGCCGGGGCCATAGTTTCCACCTTGAGAACGCTTGAAGATTGCGTTTGGATTATCGTCTGTACGACGGAAAACGTAACCTTTTGGTGTGCCGTGATAGAATACATTTGGCGTCTGCGATGCGCCGTCAAAGCCAACGCCACCTTTTGTAAAGTTTACAAGGTTTGCCATGCGAGGTTTGCTTGCAGAGTTGATCGCGTCTTGTGCATAGTCTGCCGCATATGATGGGTGTGCAAGAACACCACCATCAAGCGAGCCAATCATCGGACGCTTCTCTGCACTTTCGAACATATCACCGTAGAATGTTAGGCGGCGATAGCGGCCTTTGACATCAGTACGACCAATCTGTCCGTTTGTAGCGTAGGCTGTGTACTCAATAGTACGATCAATGGCACGATCTAAAGTGCTTCTCATGCGGACATTGTTTGCGTCGCCTGTGATAACACCATCTAAGATTTGTGAGCGTGGTATATCCTCGCGTGTGTAGCGGTTTACTGCATCAGAGAACCATTCTTCAGCAATAGCCTGCTCTTTAACAAACTCTGATCTGTCTGCATACTTACTTCCGATCAGACCTTCGATACGCTTACGCATGCTCCCATCAAGAGCGCGGTATGCCTCAACGATTGCTTCGCTTTCTTCTGGCTTCAGTGCGCCAGAGCGGACAATCATGTGCATTAAGTTGCCTATCGCTTCGTCAGGTTGGCCGTCGCCTTTGTTTATCGCAGATGAAATGCGGCGAACTTGTTTACGGAATGAGTTGAAGTCAGATGATCTGAAGTCTCCGAATACTCCGTCACCTGCAAAGCTAGGATCGCTACCAGCCAGACGAGAGATGTCCGCCGTGCCAAGCATATTTGCAGTGTCATCTCCACCACGAGAGGTCTTGCCAATAATATTGTACATGCGATACGCCATTGTGCGTGTCACGTTTTGCACGTCTGCATCCCGGTGGGTCATCAGAGAAAGGTTCTCACGTACAGACGCACGCGCGGCGGCAGGGATACCATCACTAGATGATACGCCTACGTTGTCGTTCACTTCTCTAAAGGTCATAATCATACTGTCGCGGAATGTGCGAGGTATAATCTTCCCGCCAGTCTTGCGAGCTTTCTTCTTAGCTACACGATACTGTGTTTCCCACAGTGCTTCATTCACAGTGGCTTTGTCACCATCGTAAATTGCACGAAGTAGTCTATCTTCTAGTGCAGAACCACCAAGCTCCATGATTTCCCTGCGTACAGGAACTGCTTTTGCTGTAAGTGGTTTGGCTTTTATCTTAGCAACAATCTCTGCCGCCACTTGATCACCATAGTCTGTGCCACGATGCTTACGGAAGTCAGACTGGAGCTTCTTCAAAGACAATGTTTTAACTGTATCTGCTACAGTACCATCTACGTTTGGCTTATTCTTACCAGTATTGCGAGCGCGTTTGTTTTTCTGCGTCTTCGTGTCAGCAGTCGCCTGCGCTATGGTGCGGTCTTCTGCTTTTTTCTTTGCTTTAGCGGCCTTTCGCTTAGTGCCAGACGGAGTTACGTTTCCGTCTGCACGTACTGGTGGCTGAGTTCCACCTGTTACAGACGCAGGAACTGCACCAGTTGGTAGTCCTGACTTGCCTTCAACACGCTGGTATCCAGCACCTAAAGATTTGCGAACACTTTCGATCATATGTTTGACGCTAGATTTATCCAGCTTCTTGATCTGCCCCGGCACTCCATTAGCAGGAACGAATTTACCGTTATAGCCATTGTAGTAGAAGTCTCGAAGCATGTCTGCGACTTCCTGCGGGTCTGCAACTTCAGACATTCCTGAGAACTCACCACCTTCTAGGTAGCGTCTGCCCTGTGCAGGGTCGTCAATGCTTGTAAGATTAGATGGTTTGCCACCAATGATTTCATCAAGTGCCTTGAGTTTTTCGTTCAAGACTTTGAGCATCGTCTGTGGCTGTCCTTTAGGAGAGCGCAAGGCCAGTAAGGGGCCAGAGCCACCAACACCGGGGAGGACTTCTTCGCTGTTTCGACCAACGCCAAGGATGTATTTACGCAATTCGTCGAATGCAGTGATAATCCCGTCTGCGCTGTCTGATGCGAAAGCCGCTTCGATGTCTTGCTCGATCATGCCAAGTTGGACATAGCGTTTCTGTATAGCCTGACCTTCTGGTTTTTGGGGTGCGGCGTCCACGCCAAGTTTAAACGTACGTTCTTCCGCACGGGTTGGTAAGATTTTAGAGAACAATGGCTCAAGGTTAGGGTCGATACTGTCTTTTGAGAAGAACCTATCAAAGACTGCCTGCACATATCTGGTCATGCGACGCCAGAATGATAGGTCTCGAATGGCTACATTTGAATGATTTTGCATTGCCCACATAGAGAATTGGTTCGCAAAGAACTCTTGAGGGCTATCTGTAGCGTTTGTACTTAACGAGCCGTATGGAGTTTCCATTCCAGTGTATGCAGGGAGGCGATCTTTTACCGCGCCCATGTCCAACTGGCCTTTAGAGTTGTAGTATTCTCCCATATGTTGCCAGAACTCTACACGGTCTTCTGGTGTTAGGATGTTGCGATATGCCCAATGCGCGACCTCGTGATACAATATGGCACTTTTAGGCATAACGCTCACAGGTGAAGGGTCATCGTTAACATTGATATATTGGCTTTCAGGCGCAGAGGAAACTTGTCCTCTCGTCGTAGACAAGAAGTTACCACGACTACTGCTTACAATGTTGGGTGCAACAGTAGGGTCGCCACCTAACTTGAGTAGCATATTTCGCGCAGAAGAAAGTTCCTCAGAAGAAAAACCGCT
>FZLS01000075.1 GCA_900197625.1 Rhodobacteraceae bacterium Water-Bin34
GTTCATGACGTGTGTAACACGGAAAGAGGTTGAGCGAAGCGAACCCTTAAAAAGGGCTTGACCTCAAGTCCGTGTGGGGGCACCACTTTTCAAGAAATAGATATTACATATCAATAGCTTGCTTCATTGTGGTGCATTTGTATCCACCTTTTTATCCACCCTTTTGTTTTAACTGTGTAATGTATCTGTTATGCGCGCACGCGCCTGCGCATCGTTGTCATGTAAGTTCTAGGGCTTATTCACCATTATGCTCATCCTAACCTGAATTATAGCACCAGATAGACTCTCCAAAACATGGTGTTAAAGTGAGACTTTAAATTTAGCTAAAGAACTCATGACCAAACGCCAATCAGAACTATTCCCTGAGCTACCCAGTGATAAGAAGTATGTATCTGATTATCCTGAGCTAGTAGCTGAATGGCATCCCACTAAGAATGGTGACAAACATCCAGATGATTACCGTTATCAATCAAATAAAAAGGTCTGGTGGAAATGTGAACATGGGCATGAATGGGAAGCATCCATAGACACTAGAGCAAAAAAGAGGGGATGCCCTTATTGTTCAAACAGGCTTGTATGCAATGATAATAACCTAGCAGTTATCAATCCATCATTGGCTAAATATTGGTCACCAAAGAACAAAGTACCTCCAACAATGGTACTTCCAAGGTCCGGAAAGAATTTTCTATGGGTATGTGAGCATGGCCATGAGTGGGAAGATCGGCCACATAATCTTTCCAAGAAAAAGTTTCCATGTCCACATTGTCTTCATGCCGACAGGGGAGATGGATTGCGTCAAGCTAATGATGATCACAACTTAGCTACAGAGAGTCCAATTCTCATAAATGAATGGAACTACGCAAAGAATGAAAAACCTCCCACTTATTACATGCCTAAAAGTAATGATAAGGTTTGGTGGAAATGTAAGCATGGCCATGAATGGCAAGCAAATATAGATAGTAGGACAAGGGGAAATGGATGCCCATATTGTGGAAAGACATTAGCTAGCCCTGAATATAATCTAAAAGTTCTTTATCCTGATCTAATGCATGAATGGCATCCAACTAAGAACGGCGATAAGAAACCAGAGAAATTTAGACCTCAATCAAACCACAAAGTTTGGTGGCAGTGTGCCAAGGGTCATGAATGGGAAGCCGTTATTGGGAATAGAACAACTTTAGGAAACGGCTGTCCTAGTTGTAGTAATCAATCATCTAAGAATGAAATCCGAATATATACTGAGTTAATGAGTATCTTTGATGATATATTCCATCGACATAAGATCGAAGGTGTCGAAGCTGACATCTTTATACCTGAGATAAATTTAGCAATAGAATATGATGGCAAGTATTGGCACAGAGATAAAACCGAACAAGATAAACTGAAGACATCTTTCTTCTCTGATAAACAGATAAAGGTAATTCGAATTAGAGAATATCCATTACCTAAACTAGAGGAAGACGACATTATCATTCCTATGGGTAGTTTTCTTAGTAAGAAGACAATGAATAAAGTGTTAAAATTATCTAATGCTAAAAGTAATAAAGTTACAGAGTATCTAGAGAAGAGTGAATTTGTAGCTGAAGAGACATACCTTACATATATTGATTATTTTCCATCTCCCTTCCCAGAGAACTCATTGGCTGAAGTAAATCCAGAGCTTGCTAAAGAATGGCATCCTACAAAGAATAAACCACTCACTCCTTATAACTTTACACAAAGTGCTAAACCAAAAGTTTGGTGGCAATGTAATAAGGGTCATGAGTGGAAAGCTAATATATATTCTCGCAACTCAGGTGTTGGGTGTGCTGTTTGCAAGGGCTTTAAAGCATCAGCAGAAAACTGCATGGCGGTAACACATCCTGACTTGGCCAAGCTATTTCACCCAACTAAAAACGGTGATCACTCACCTGAAACCTTGAAGGCAGGAACAGGAATAAAGTTGTGGTGGATATGTGATGAAGGTCATGAGTGGCAACGAGATGGGTATAGTATGAAGATACTGAAGTCTGAAGAGAAATGCCCCCATTGCCGTAAAGAAATGCCCTCCAAATAGACTCTCAGAGACGAAATAAGCGTGTCTGGAGTGCCAATCGGTGAGTATACGCCTAATCAAGCATCTCATCTTCTTGCTTCAAATATACAACCACTTCTATCATGAAAGACATCTTCAAAACAGACAGACTTATAAGCAAAAACGTATAATTGCTCTTAAGGAGTGGTACCAAATTTGTGCATCATAGGTTTATGTGATCGTAGCACTTTGAGACGTATTAGGCTTCGTCTGACAGCACCGCCATCTGCTTCCCCAGATTGCAAACTAGCCCGTAATTGCGTGAATAACCGCGTTGTTTCAGGGAGATACAGGCGTGCGTTTTGTGTGATGCATGGGCTGAGGCTGAAAATGGTAGTTGATAGAAAATATGATACCAGATTAAGTAAGTTGCTTGTTACATTTCTTAAGCATTACAAGTCAAACGCTAAGGAAAACTCCATAGATAGTCTGAAGCTAAGATCAAAAAGTTCCTGAGATAAAATCTTTATAAAGCTATTTCAAAATATACTAATGGAATATGAAAAGAAACTTTCATTAGAATCTGAAATAGACTTTGAAGACATGATTGAAATTGAAACACTAAAGGTTTCATCTGGTCTTTTTAAATCTCTATGGAAATACATAATTGTTGATAAGTTCCAGGATATATCTCGGGGAAGATATTTCTTGATTAAGGCGCTACAAAATCAAGTAAAGAGGGCAAAGACTTATTGTGTTGGTGAAGACTGGCAAGCAATTAATTTTTCTTACACCATTATCTATAATCTATATTATATACTAGTAATTTAAATTTGATTTAGTCAAAATAATCATCTACTTATAAAAATAGAAAATGCCTCGATACACAGGAAATAATATAATGTCGAAATCCTTTACGCGCCGCTTTTTTACTACAGCAGCTGCAAGTACATTAGCTGTTGGTTCAAAGTCATTTGCTCAAGAGGGCTGGAACCCAGATTTAAATAACCCAGAATTGGGTTTTGACACACGTCAAGCTGAAGAGACACGTATTGCTGGTGAAGCAAACTCTGTTAGACGTAACGCGTCAGCTTTTCGTGGGCGAAGTAATTGGAAAGATTATTTTTCTAATACAAAAAATGGTGTAATTTTAGTTGATACACAAAGTCGAGCTTTACACTTTTGGTCTGAGAAACAAGATGTATATAAACTTTATCCAGTGGCTGTTCCATCATCAGACGATCTAACTCGCCTCGGCAGAACATCAATTACAAGAAAAAGAATTGGCCCTGATTGGCGACCTACACCTTCAATGTTAAAAAGCAATCCAGATTGGCCACCCTATATTGGCCCTGGTCCAGGCAATCCATTAGGATCACATGCTTTATATTTATCATGGACATATTACAGGATACACGGGACACACGATAACCGTAAAATAGGCCGACGATCTTCAAATGGTTGCATTGGATTATATAATGCTCAGATTGCAGAACTTTTTGATCTAACAAAAACTGGAACTCAAGTATTAATTATTTAAGTCTATAATAAAAGAGACCTAAGACCTGTTTTATAATCAGGGAATTTTAATTTAATACCTAATTCCTTTTTTATAAGTTCGTTACTTACTTTTTTATTTTCGGCGTAAAAACTTTTCGCCATTGGCGACATATCTGCTTTATCAAAATCAATAGCCTCTGGAACTGGCATACCTAATAGTTCTGCAGCATAAGCTATTACATCTTCTGGTGGTGCTGGGTTATCATCACACACATTATAGATAGCTCCTTTTCTTGGTGATTTTATTGAAGCTAGTAATGTTTGCGCAATATCGTCTACATGTATTCTACTAAATAGTTGCCCTTTTTTAATAATACGCCGAGCGGTGCCATTGCGAACTTTGGAAAAGGGGCCTCGTCCTGGACCATATATACAGTCCCAAGTTACCACAATTTTAAATAAATTACCTCATTTTAATGCTCTTGCCTTTATAAAACAATACCCATTAAAGAGCTCCTAGGTGAGGCATGAAGCCATACTCAATCAGACATAAGCCTGGTTTTGCATCCAACAACCTTACAAACATTTACTCCTCATCTCCTTAAAAATGAATGGAGACCTATGCGTAATCTCGTATATCAGACAACAGCAATTGTACCACTAGTGCGGTGGGTTTCGACTAGCTTGGGCATCCTGTTCCCGCTCAGGCCAAGTTGACTTGATAAAAGCAAGAATGTCCCAGATATCTTCATCAGAGACGACGCCATCAAAAGCAGGCATTCCACTATTGAAATCGGTTATACCCCTTGCCGCCAATGCCCCCTTTCCACCCAACTTTGTGTATTCAAACAACAGTTCGTTATCGTGATGCCAAGTATGACCTGTTGCATCATGTGGTGGAGCCGGAAGTATACCATCTGAATTGGGTGACTGCCAGTTTGGTTGACCTTCGAGTTTTGCTCCATGGCAGGATGCACAGTTGTTTGTGTAGAGAATTTGCCCCGCAGATAAGTTGCGATCTTCGAGCTCGTGATTGGCAGATGCAATGGATGTAGAGCATAGCAAAATTAGAATTAGCCACTTCATGCGACATCCACCCAGGTCCGCATTCCTCCAAAAGCATGGCTGAGCATGTGACAGTGCAATAGCCAGCGGCCAGGGTTATCAAACACACAGATTATATCGCGATTCTCACCAGCATTAACCAACGTTGTGTCACGTAGGTTACCCAAGGCATCTTTTTCATCGACTTCATAAAAGTGGTGGCCGTGTAGGTGGATGCCATGTGGGAAGGATGTGTCGTTTGCGAATGTGATACGTACTGTCTCACCATTCTGAAACGATCCGAAGGGTTCGCTTTGCAGATCAGAGACGTTGTTAAAAGACCAGATATTATCACCGCCGTGTCGTCCACCCATTGCTCCACCCATCATCGTTAGCGTTAGATGTTGCGAAGGTTCTGCTGGTGCTGGAAGGCGGGGAGGCGACAGAGGCACGATTGGACTAGCTTGCCGATCTGTATTGGTGCCGCTCACAGCCAAGTCAGCCAATCGATATTGTCCCTGACTGGTCAACATATTAAACTCAACAGGGCCAGCGATATCGACGATCAAGTCAGCCCGTTGAGCAGGTGCGAGAGTAAGTTCTTCCATTGGATATGGCTCAATTAAGGCCATTCCGTCCAAAGCCACAACTAACCCACTGACACCACTAACCGCAACGGGGAAGATACGGTTCGTTGCGGCATTAATTAGTCGAAACCTGACACGATCCCCAGTCTTCACTTGATCTTTTGAAAGAAATGCACGTGCAAAGTTCCCCATATAACCATCATGGGCTACAGTGTGCATATCGAAGAACTCATCTGTTAGACTGCCATCTTGCTGCACCTGCCAATCAGACATCAGAACAGTGATGTCGTGATCAATATCTGGGGGAGTTTCATCCTCAACAATTAATGGACCCATCATACCACGTGCGACCTGTTCTTGAGAAATGTAATGCGAATGATACCAATAGGTGCCTTCGTCAGGTGGGATAAAGCTGTAGGTCTTAGTATTGAGAGGCTCGATTAACTCTTGCGTCAACATCGGCACCCCATCCATCTGGTTTTCCAATCTGATACCGTGCCAATGTACAGCGGTGCCTTCATCTAGACCATTCTCGACATCAATGGACACCCGTTCGCCACGATGCACTCGCAGTTCTGGACCAGGCATTGACCCGTTAAAACCTAGCATTGAGGTTGCACTATCTCCCGCTGGCAGGATTTGCTCTGTTACTGCTTCTGCCTTTAGTCGCAGTGGAGTTGCGGCTGCAAATGTCGGTATTGGTAATATCGCTGTTGCTGAGACACTTGCCAAGAAATATCGTCTGTTCATGTGGTGTCTCATTTTGGTAAGGTTAAATTTGTTGTGAGAACGGCGGTCACGCCCAATACGGCGAGGATGAAGAGCCATTCTACGTATATGGATTTGGAGAGATGACTTGCAGCGACTGGATTTCCTAAACGGAGGGCCGGTACAAACCAAAGTTTGTTAGCAGCAGCAAGTCCTAAAAGGCCACTGAACAGAAGTATTTTAATGATTAAAGCCTGCCCGTAACCAGTCTCTATAAGTGCAGTGAACGACCCTACAAGTTGGTAGCCCATGTAGCCGCCCACGACGATCAACACGGGAACGGTAACGGATGCAACAAGGCCAAATTGATGCCCGACATCCGCTGCAGATGCATATCTGGTGGATGATGAGGCCAAGCGATACAGTGGCGTTAGAACTCCAATCCAAAGGGCAACTGCCAGCAGGTGCAGAATCAATGCAACTTCCATGAGAGCTGACTCACTGCTAGAAATGTGTCCAATCTGAGTGAATGAAAATAGTGCGATAATACCACCTAGAACTGATACCCAGGCTCCGATACGGCCCAAGAAAAGACCCACTAGTAGTAGATTGAGACCAATAAGACGAAGCGCCAATGCAGTTCCAACAGGTGTGGTCCATAACAGGCTCAACGTCATGGGGTCAGTCATACCGCTCAAGTCGCCTGTTAGATTGGCACCGCGCAGTGAAAAGCTCAGGATCGTTGCAAACAAACCGAGAACCGCAAATATGGCGGCCAGACGACGTGTGCGATCCAGCTTAAACATTAAGGTGGCCATAACCGTTCCTGTTGCAGTAATTACACCAAGATAAAGTGCGAATTTCGTGGCGATGGCCGCCAGTCCAAAAAGATCGGGCATCGTTATTCAACAGTGAAGCTGAAAGTACCATTTAACGCATGACCATCAGCCCCAAGTCCTCGCCATTCAACCTCATATGTTCCTGGTCCCATGTCATGCATTGGCAAAACAAATTCTTGAGCAAAAGTTTTTTGATTGCCAAGATCCATGTCCATGCTGCGAGTGTCGGCATGGGTAATGGCAACTCGTACCAAACGGATGTCGCCTTTGAAGTCCATCAAAACTTCAGCCGGCATCTCCGACACGATCGCCTCATTGGTAGGTGTTGTTCCATCGAGGGGGGAGTGCGCCATAGCACCTGTTGCCCAAATAGCTATTGCTCCAGATAGCAGAAAACTCTTCATTTTTTATTCCTATTTTTGTTTTTGAAAATTAGTTGATCCCGTTTGAACGTTGCAGTTCTCGAATATAGGCGATAATCATTTTGACATCACCTCGTGTCAATCCTTCTACAGGTGGCATATTCCCAAATCGCCAGTGATGGGCTTGAACGCCCATGGATACTGCACGTTGAAAGCTTTCATCTCCATGATGATTTGGTTCGTAAATCTTGTGCACAAGAGGTGGCGCTACGCCATCTTGACCCGCTGCATTCACTCCATGGCAAGCAGCACATTTAGCTTCAAAACCGCGCTTCCCGCTTTGCGCGTTTGGTGATAATGTTTCTGGCAAAATAACATTGGCTAGGAGCCCGCCTTCCATGCTGGTAGCATTGTCAGTTATGGTTGTTTGGGGGGTTGAGGGCCATAACGCGTAGCCAACTCCACCTGCAACCAGAACGGCGGCAATTGCGATAATCGATTTCATAAAATGTACTGATCCTCGAATCATTTTTGTTATCTTTAAACCTTCCTGTAAATGGAGGGTCAAACGTTTTCTTATCACAACTTTGAGAGCATCCAAATCCCCATGCCTATCATCATTAAATTTTCCGTAAGCGAGACAAACCCTAGTGGAACTTTGCTATCACCGCCTACACAGGCACACTTTAGTTCTCGTTTGTCGATATAGACCGCTTTGAACACACTAATTGCTCCAATGCTTGCAACGAATAATGCTGCTGGTGCAGAGAGTTGTGTGAGAACACCCGCCATCATAAGCAGGCCCGCTCCTGTCTCAACGAATGGATAGACGTATCCGTAGCGAACCCACCGCTGTGCCAACAAATCATAGTTCAAGAACATCGTGGCGAACCGCTCAACGTCTTGCAGCTTTTGCAGACCCAATAGTACCATTGATATAGAGATGAACCATTCCATTGTCCGTGCAGTAAATGTGGTTCCTAGCGTTACCCAAGTAATGGTGGTGGCCATCAAAAATGCAACCGAGAACAAAGCGATGATAGGCTTATAGGTCATGCTATCTTTCGACTTAGTGGCTTTCCCTAGATGTGCGCTCAGGTCATCGAAGCCACCAATGTGTTCTTCACCAATGAACGTCTGTGGCGTCGTCTTAACATCATGTTTGGTTTTAAATGCATCAACTTCATCGCGGCTGGTGAGGTGACGATCTTCCACATGAAAGCCCTGCCGCTCTAATAGGTCTTTCGATTTTAACCCGTGGGGACACATGTGATCAGCCATCACCATCCGAAAGAGTGTTGCAGTTTTGGGTGTGGCATCCTTAGGCATGTATTAAATCCTTATGTGGGTGTAGATATCCATCAAAATAGCACCCTTGAAACTTATTCATGATTAATCTAACCTCTCCAGTAAGGGGAAGGTCAAGGGTAAATTTATGAATATTTCTGCTGCATCAAAAGCTTCAGGCTTGACTGTGAAGACTGTGCGGTATTATGCCGATATTGGGTTGGTTGAAGCACCGTCGCGATCGGAGGCAGGATATCGCACTTATGACGATGTGGCCGTTCGCAAACTGGTGTTCGTTAGACGATCACGGGCGTTCGGATTTAGTATCGAAAAATGCCGCGAACTTCTGGATCTGTATCAAGACCAAGACCGCACCAGTTCAGAAGTGAAACGCATTGCATTGAAGCGGCTGGAAGAAATAGAAGATAAGCAACGAGAACTACAGTCACTGCATGATGAACTGGCCCACCTTGTTAAGTCTTGTCGTGGGGATAACATGCCTAACTGTCCGATAATTGATTACCTTGGATAATATTCCAGTCGTGAAAGTTTCAGATACCGAAGTTCGCTGCGATTGGAAGGAATGTCAGTTAATAGGAATTTGAGGTGTAGTATTTTCAGTAATCAATATATTTTGATCTATAATTATGGCATTGTCAGACAAACTTGACGTCCTATTGGTTGGTTCTTAATTTTTATGAATGACAACAGAAAAACCACTGTTGAATTAATGAATTATTTATATCTAACCCATATCTCATTAGTTATCTTACGGTCCACTGGCGCCAAACATACTCTACGCAGTTATAGTCTTCTTTAATCTTTCGTTCTTGCTTGAGGCAATGCTCTGCCCAATCAAATGCTGACCAATTGAGACCTGATGCTGCTTGGTGTTCGCAACTCACCATTGTTAACATTTCTTCTGCCACTTCACATGGTGTAGGCCATGGAATGTAGGTTGTGTACTTTCTGTATGTTCTGGTAAAACTATTGCAACAATTAGATGTATTTGTTGTTGTATTAGAGGTTTCATTTTTATGTACGCAAAGTACACAACCTACACTTTGAGCGCTCATCGCAGTTTTACCTCTTTAAATGAATAGCCTTCACTGTTTCGAGTGTTTTTTTCAATTCCTAGAGCCTCCATTCTATATACGAATTGCTTACGCCCCAGTTGGCCTCTCAAGCCTGTAGTTTTAAACCATTCAATATAAGCATCATACATGTCCTGAACGCCAACCTGATTATTTGGAAGCGGATACAAACAATCAGAGATGAATTGCTCGACATGATTATTATCGGCTTTCCACTTGAGCTTTGCATTTTGGCTGCTTTCAGGTTGTGTAAATTTTCCATTGCGCTCAATCAGGCGTTGCAGAGCATCCAAGGCTCGAGATGTAATAGCATCCATCTCACCTTTCAACTTATCTAAGAGGTAAGGGTCTGCACTGCTTCCCATAAATTGGCGATGCAAATTGATTATACTTATCCGTCGGAAAAGGCCGTCAGAATAATCGCGTATACGTGGCATATGATTTGTCAAAATGATATGTTTGGCAAATGGCTCTATCTCGCGCACGTCTTGAAACTTTCGTTCAACAGACATCATCTCTCCAGAAACAATTGCCTTGAGCAATCCGTCCTCTAATTCTTCATTTTGATTTAATTCAGTGACAAGATTCAGCAGCTTGCCTTCGAGATTTGATCTCTGAAACACATTCCCCATTTTGCTAGGTTGAACAGATGCAGTCAGCTTTCGCCCGACCATTTCTTTTGCGAGTGACCCAAGTACAGATTTACCATTTGCCCCTTGGCCACATAAAATGAAACACTGCTCAAAGCGTGTATGTGTGACTAAGCAATATCCTAGCATTTCCCAAATTAAATCACGCATTTGCTCAGCGTCTTGTAACGGATTTGCATTCACGTCACATAGAATATCATCTAAAAACTTATTGAATTGTTCTGGTTCACTGTCAGTGTAGGTCGCATCTATTTGTATACGCCGGTGTAATTCTTTCTTTGGGGGGCCTTTTTTCCATTTTTGGTTTTCAAGTGAGTAATACCCGTCTTTCATTACAATGATATTAGAGGGACCAAGTTCGAAACGTTCTTCTTTATCAAAATTGTAATGTTTAAAAAGAGCGATGGCGCTGGCAACTCGATTGTTCATGACTTTGTCAACTTTTTCAGCAAAAACCTGCATTGCAGTCGCTTTCAATTCAGCATCTGAAAGCAATGCCCAAATAGAGCCATTAAAAACCCAAACGCCTGAAGGATACTTTAAGAGATTATCTGTTCCATAACGCTCTTCAATCATATGCATTAATTCTAAATCAGATTGGTCGCGAATTTTGAGCATACTCATCATTTGCCTCCAATTTTATTAGATTGGATTTTCTCAAATCTTTCAAATCGATATACTGTAGTCAGCCCGTGTGCGTGGCTTATCAAAGCAGGGGCTTTATGAGTGCTACCCCATAGAATGCTGGCAGCAGTAGGATTGTAGTCACGCCCTTCAATAGGATCAGCGCATGGCATTACACAATTGCGCGAGATTTTATCTAGGATATCACTAACAATTGCTACCGATCCATCTGCAAGCTCAATACTGTCATTATCACTGATGCATCTACCACTTATTCGCCCTGCAACAATTGCCTTTGCTTGAGTATGCGACCCGCCATGCATTTTTATATGTTGTTCTATTTGAAGATTTATAAACTCTTGGCGTTTAATATCCGCCTTTGGCTGTCTTTGTTGCTTTCTAATGTCACGTTGGCGGGTCCATTCAAAATTTAACGGCATTTGAGGCTTTTGAAGTGCAGACCCATTCTGCTGAATTATGTGTTGTAAATCCCGTTTTACGCCTATGCCCAAAATTGGATCAGCTGTAAAAATAAGACGCTCTGGGCTGCCCACAGACACGTCAATAATTGAACGATCTAAAAGCTGACCAGATTTGCTGATAATAAAATATCCCAAGCCGGTTTCCCAACACCTTGCATGAAGTGCTAAAAGTGATAGAGGAATCTGCTGAGCCTTCTGCAAACGTACAAACATATGAAAGCCGTTTGCATTATTATGAGTATCTCCCTCTATATGAACTCCTGCTGATGAAGAGGGGCGAATTAAATAATCTGCTTGGTCAAGTTCTGGCCAGATATGTTTAAGTGTTGGGAGTATTCCACCTAATTCATCAATTTTTTGAGTAACCTGAACTGGCTGATCTTTTATGTCGTAATCTATTAAAAGCCATCCTTGGTTTAATGGAAACATAAAATCATCTTTGGTGCGGCTTAAACATTGTAAATTATTTTTATGAAGTTTTTTTTGTAAAGCACGAGCTGCAACAGGTAATATATCGCCTGATTGTTTGGGGATGCCTAAGCAAAGAGCATGATTGGCTTGCAGATTGTCAGTAAGTATTTTGAGTTGTGAGGATGTCATAATTTCTAGAGGTAAAACCTTACCTTTGATAAAGAGACCATTTGATTGCTTTTGTAGATTGCCAAATTCATTAATGGTAAACTTTTTGCCCATCCATTTTGTATTTTCTAATACGGATAGTGTTGCTGTATCTGAGCAATTAGAAATGTCGTTCATTTTTACACCTATACTTGAGGCGCACTAACCAATGTAGTATAATGAGAATGTATAATATCTCGATATGCCCACGGTTGTTGCGCCGTGGGTTTATTGTTTATTATGTTTTGAAATAGTCTCTGGCAAATCAGCCAACACATCCTTCATCGATGCATCTGAGAGCAAATTTAAGCCCGTACTGACTTCGATGAGCTTGTTTCTTGATGTGAGATAGCTCAC
>FZLS01000166.1 GCA_900197625.1 Rhodobacteraceae bacterium Water-Bin34
ATCTAAAGTTGTTAATTCCGTCTACTCCGCGGTCATCATTTCCGTTCTAATTTACAAAAATAAAAAATATGGTATCTTTATGAAACTTTAAAATTAATAGGTTTCAAACATGCTTTGGTATTATTTGCGAATATTAGTAATATTATTCTTTGGATTAATTTCTTTTAATGATCCTGTAATGGCAAACAATGTGCTAGAGGCACAGAAAATGTTAACAAAACTTGGTTACGCTCCAGGTCCAATTGATGGAGGTTATGGAACTAAAACTAAAAATGCCTTGGAAAATTTTTATGCAGCTCAAAATAAAAAATTTGATGGTGAGTTAAGTGAAAATGAAATCTCAGCTTTAACAAAAGCCTCAAACAATCCAGATTTTTCTTTTGAAGCTTTGAAAATGATGGATGACCACGTCAAGCAAAGTGCGCTGCTTAAAGTTCCCATGCCCTCAAGTAATTTAGTTATAAAAGACTACGGGAGATTCCGGCACTATAGAATGACAAACTATGAGGATGACCTTTCTTTTACATCAAATATAAAAAAATGGCTTTGGAAGACAAAAAAAACGAGCGGAAATATTTTGTCCAAAGAATACTGTTATGAAACATTGGCAAAATTCCTTGCCCCCTCAACCCCAGATGAAATAAATGTTGGTCGAACGGACCAAGATTTTACCGACTGTACAAAATCACTTCATGTATTCAGCTTAATTAATTTTGATTCATCATTTGAGCTGTATCAAAAATTATTCCTAGAAATGGCCACATCTAAAAAAGATTATTGGACTTACCGAAGGTCAAATACAAAAGATATGAATCCTACTTTTTATCACCTTGGGGGCGTTATTTCGACTTTCTATATGTACTACGCAGTTAATTATGAGGCATTCAATTACACAAAAAAAGAACGTAGCTTAATTGAAAATTATTTTAAGAAAAAAGCTTTTGCTGAACGATTTAACTTAGATGGTGATCGTAGAACATCACTCTGCCCAATCAAAAATCCAATGAAATTTAATAGACGAATTCACATACTTAATAATTGTGAATCAGTTAGGTTGAGATTTGCTGCTGGAGAGTTAGCTTTAGCAATAGTTACACAAGATCGTGCATTATGGCAAAAAGGGCTCTGGGATTTAGATTTTTCACTTAGTATGATTAACGATGAGGGTTTTTTTGTGCCCCTATCGGCAAAAGGCTGTAAGTCGCTTGGATATACATATGCTACAAGCAAGTTATTCTCACTAAATGTTGAGATGTTGAAGTTAGCAGGTTTTAACTTACTGGACTATAATTCAAGGCATGGCAAAACAATATCGCAAGCTTATGAAATGCTCTTCAAGCAGTATGAAGACATTACAATATCAAATCATATAGCAAAGAAGAGTTTTGGAGCAGTAAGCTGTGGCATGAAGCCTTATGAAACACACAATGAATTTCTAGCCTGGGAAGCAGGTTTTGGAGATCCAAAACTTAGTGTCGGCGTATTTAGATACAAAAAAGCTTATGACCCTAATAATAACATGGATCCAGATTTAGCTGATTATACTAGTTGGAGTATAAGGTTTGTATCTGAAAAGCACCCAGAGTGGGTAAAAGAGAATTTATTACAAGACATCAAAACTGACTTTGATAGTAATCAGTATTTTACGGTAAACCCATTTGAAATATATAACGCTAACGTGATGTCAGAGCCTAAAAGTATATGGAAAGAGAAAAGAAAAAAAATACTTCTTGAAGCCAAAATTAAGAAAGAAAGGAAAGAAAGAAAATATAAAAAGACACAACACGTTCAACATGAGCGATACTCAAAACATATTGCTACCCCATTTCGTGATCTAAATGTATATGAAGGTTTTACATTCATAAATGATTTTTCTACTTTTCTTGAAATGCATGAAAGAAAACTCAAAGGAAAATTACCAAATACTTTGGGACCATTGAGCTACTTATTAGATCAAGATTTGAGTTTGGAAGAATGCGCAAATATTTTTGATGAAAAGTCTTTAAAAAATGCAATAGGATCTTCTGGAGCAGATTCTCCACAAATAAACGACTTTGCTCTAAATTGCGGTAATATTATATCACAAATATTTCTTGATGATCCTAATAAGGGAGTGAATATTTATCGGAAGATTTTAGAAGGTTGGTTAATGCACGGCATTATACAAAATCCCAACCATTATATAAAAAACATTCCAGGAAATAACAGTCAAGCTTGGGCATACGCAATAAGTAGTTTTGTCCCAAACATTTTTGCACATTATTCTATCTATCATAAGCTATATGATTTTGATCCGACAACACATCAAAATATTATTAACATGGGTGAGGCATTTTTTGCTCAATGGGATTATTATCCAGCGATAGTAAAAGAAAACGAATGGAGGGCGAAAATATGTGATTTAACAAGTCAATATAAGATAGTCAGAAGTACTAATGATCATTGTGGTTCATATACTTTTCGAATGGCGACCGGGGGTATTTATTTTGGTTTGGAATTTAATAGCCAAATTGCATTTGATACAGGTGTAAGAAATCTTGAAGTTATGATGGCAACATTTAACAAAGATGCAGTTTACGTACCTCAGGCTGTACGTGGAATTTGTGCACTTGGTTATATGGGACAATTTCCTTCGCATTTTGAATTAATTCATTATGCATTTCAAAAAGCTTATGGAATAGATTTTATTAATACAAAAAATATCAATGGTGTAACTCCCGCAGAAGCTTATCTGAAATTATGGGAAATAGCACATGATCCTCTTGAGACAGTTGTTAAATATTGGAATGGGCATGATCAAATGTCATGTTCAGAAAATGGTAAAAATCAAGCAGAAATGGTTCAGCAGCTAAAAAGGAATCCAAGTAGCTATAGAGATTTTTGGAATGGATTTAATGATAAAAAATTTATATTTACATCACCATTTTTATCAAAGCACAAATTACCAAAAGAGTGGAGATCAACCCTTATTTTGAAGACAATGATAGGCCAGGATGTCGAGTATGCAATGCAAAGTAATGATATGATGGGTATAAACCCTTATCTATTACAACTTGCGTTAGGTAAGTTTGAGGATGAGCTCAGTGAATATTTTGAAGAGATTTTAGAAGAAGAGCGCAAGCGTGAAAAAGCTGAGCATTTACGAAAACGGGAAATGTTATTTGCATATGATGGCACTTACAAAGTTCAGCTTGGACTGAATCGAAATACTATTGATGGACAGATATATCAAGATTTAGGGTCAATACTATTCACACTTAATAGTGGCCAACCAAAACTGAATGAAAGTAGTATTTTATATCAAAAGCTAGGTTTGAGCGACACCAATTTCTCACTAGATTATGATGGCTCCATGATAGTCAGTGGGGGATTTCCCGGCGATATAGTTTCAGAGCGAAGATGTTTTTATATAGCTGGAAATTTAAAATCAAATAAGAAATTTAACCCTAAATCTAGCCAGAATTGTGGTGCAAATGATCAAAGTCTTACTATGAAATTTGAGAAAATTTCCGATGATGTGAATTTTGATTTTGTTGACGAAAAAGAGTTAAAAAAACTAGATGGTGAGTATGATGTGCAGTGGTTTATCACAAGTATAAATTCATCTGAAAGGACGCTTCATGCAAAAGATGTATTAAGACTTTCAAATGGAATAGGTGTTTTCGAAGGAAATGAAGCTAACAAACAACCATCAGCTGAATTGCGAAAAGAATTATCAGTCCAATATAATGCAAATGGAGAAATTATTATCCTTGGCCGTATAGATCTATTTGAAAAAGTTGATGTTAAACAATGGTATGCATCAGGAAAAATACATCCAAAAGAAAAAACTTCACTTAAAACAGTTTGGGGTTTTGGTGATATAATTGAACTAGAGATAGAAAAAAGTAAGATTTCTGAGATACCAAAAGTTAAAGAAATGAAAGTTGAAGAATTAATTTATGGTGATGACTTTATTTTTAATAAAAAAGATAATTCATTCCAATTAAAGCGCCTAGATGAAATCATTAAGATTAATAAAAATGATTTTTCTTTAAACTTTGATTCAAATGATGAAAAATTCTTTGATGGTGATATTTCATATACGACAAGTGCAAATAATTTTGGAACCACATGGATAGGTCTGAAGGTAAAGAAAACTGATGAAGTTTCACATAATATTAAAATTGCTTTTCAAATAGAGGAGGGAAGTTTTCCTAACTTTCCAGAGGCATTTTCAATATCAAAAAATGAATGCGGTGTTTTTGAGGATATGGTTGATGACAGCTTTATCATACCCTTGAAAACAGATGATTTATTTGAATTAGAACTGTTTGATTGTCATGTTAAAGTTTTACAAGAAAATCTTAATGATGATGATTTTGGTATTCTAAAAAACCGAATTAATACTGCAATAAGTCTTGTAGATACAAT
>FZLS01000242.1 GCA_900197625.1 Rhodobacteraceae bacterium Water-Bin34
AATTTAAGCCCGTACTGACTTCGATGAGCTTGTTTCTTGATGTGAGATAGCTCACACCAAGCCAATGACCTCGGTTCAAAAGTTTTGATGAACGTTGCTGTATAATCCATTGCAAAGCGTTTCTGCATTCAATGATACGCCAGCGTGGGGCAAGCTGGATGATGACTTTAGAGTAGTTGTCATCACGCTCTCGGTGCGAGTGACTTTCTGACATAGCTACCCCGTCATTATTTGCGAGTGGGAGGGGGTGCCACATAATTGTAGCCATCACGCTTCCTCCTGCATATTTTCAAACCAAGTCTGCAAGTCTTCTGAGCGCCATCCAACTGCGCGATAGCCGAGTTTCACAGGTTTAGGAAATCTACCATCCGCCATCATGGCATAAATCGTAGATCGAGAGAGACCAAAGCGTTTTTCTATATCTTTTCGACGAAGTATTTCTGGGAGGATCATAATGTAAGCCTTCTGTATTTAATTGAATATACAAGAAGGCTATGGTGCAGGAATTGTTTTGTCGTTTGAAGAAAATGTGTGTACTTTACATCAAACTGAAATGTTGAAAATTAAGGTTTTTTTTCAGGATAAACACCGTAAAAAAATTTATAACACTTGTCGCTCTGCCATTCGTGATCAATTCCCCACCATGTTTTGCCTCTTGAAACCGATTGTTCTAGTGATTCATCTGAACCAACAGTCCACAATCTTTTGCTTTTTCCAACTAAGGGTTGTGATTTTTTTATCAGCTCTATCATACGTCTGTTGCTTAAATCTTGACGGATGCCTTCTGAATAATCTTGTGCTTTCCTCCATAAATGGAGAGCGCGAACCTGATGTACCTCCAATATCTTTTGCTTTCTTGGTCGCCCTGTTGCATTCGATGATTGAGTTGCGCTCGGATATTCAATAGCACCTTTCTGTTTTAAAATTTGATCATATAGATAACCCATAACTATATAATAGTTTGCGTCTTTTGTTGCCCCAACACCCATGCCAAATATAGAATCTACTGAATTTGGTGCATACTCAGCCTCTTCACCAGGCTTTAGGCTGATGTAATCTAGAAGTCCTTTGACTTGTTTTTTATCAGTCATGATTTGCCCTCCAAGAAATCATAAAATTCATCCATGATTTTTGCTCGATTTCTTAGGAGCTGGTTTCTACTGTATGCTTCAACAGTTTTATCACCAATTCTATGCGCAAGGTGTCGTTCAGCTACCTCATATGTTTGTTCAGTTGATGCAGCCCAATCCCTAAAAGTTGACCTTAAGCCATGAGGAACTGCGACTCTTTTATTCTCTTCATCTTTAAAGCCGTTTGGGTCAGATTCATTCATGCCTCTCATTAGTTGATTGAGTGCCATATCTGAAAGCTCTAGATTTGTTTTTGGTGAAGGAAAAATGAAACCATTATTTGTCCCTGAGGTTTTTATTATCTCTAGGAGTGGTAGCGTAATAGGAACTTGGTCAGCTTTATTAGTTTTCATAATATCAGCTGGCTTTTCCCAAACTCCAAGAAACCCCTTTTCAATAGCTTCTTGTTTATCAAACAGTTTAATTTGATCCCAATGCATAGACCTAATTTCACCAGAACGTGAGGCAGTGATCGTTAACGCCTGTAAAGCTAGTGCTGAGTTGCCATTATGCTGTTTAAGTAATGCCCACCAACGCTGTGCATCTTTTTGGCTAATAGCTGGTTGATGCACTGTATTTGTAATTTTAGTAGGATTTGGCAGTAGTTTTTCTAGATTTCCGCGCCAGACCGCTGGATTATGTCGCTCACGTAGCCCACGAACAATAGCTACATCTAAAACGCTTTCTATTCGGCCCTGAACCCTTTTTGCCGTAACCGTGATTTCTGACCAAATTGGAAACAATGTATTATACACATCGTTTACTGTAATCTCATCCACCTTCATATTGCCAAGGGTGGGGTAGGCGTACCTCTCTAGTGTGGATCGCCATTGGTTCTTATGTTTTTCATTTTTAGACTCTTTTTGAATTCTATTAATTTCACCTTCGGCAACTTCAGCAAATGTGGGAATTTCCTGTGGGGCAGATACTTTAATTCTTGGATCAATCCCGCTTTCGGCTTTTAATTTATTGTTAAAGGCTATTTGACGTGCTTCACTCAATTTGATTTTTGGATAACCGCCAATTCCAATATCAATATATTTGTTATTTAATCTGGTTCGTTGCACCCAGGCTTTTGAGCCAGTTTCCCTAACATGTATGTGTAAACCAAAGTACCCCTTATCATAATAACGACCTGCTTTGAGCGCAGAATTTAGATACTGTGTAGTTAAGTTTTTCTTCGTAGACATAAATTCGTCCCTATAAGCGTCCCCATTTTTTGTCTGGAACATAAAAGAACTATAGAGTATATCTAAGAATAATAAAACAATAAAATATGGCTGTTATCTATATATAAAAGATATATTGGAATATATTAGAACAAATATTCTACGGA
>FZLS01000232.1 GCA_900197625.1 Rhodobacteraceae bacterium Water-Bin34
TCTGTTTTTGCCTGCGTTGGTGTCATGAGAGTTTTGTTTGGGCTTCTGTCAGGCGTACGAAGTCTGCGTGTGAAATCTGCAATTGTTGTGAACTTAGCCATAGGATGTTCCTCAGGTATATTTTTTTGCGTTCTAGGCGATTTCCACTAGGACTTAAAGTCCGAAAGCTACTTAGTTGATTATAATAAAAAGATATTATTACATATGAATAAACGTACTTTATATATCATCGACTTTGCCACGTAATGCCTTGATTTGCCCTCGTTTGACTTTTGTGTCTAACCGCCGGCGTTGTGAAGCTTTAGTTGGTCTAGTTTTAATTCGATATTTAGGTCGTTCGGTAGCTTCCGTTATTAATGTTATTAATTTTTTTAGTGCAAGAGCTCTATTAAGTGGCTGTAATCGATGTTTTTCTGCTGTAATTATTAATGCACCATCTTTTGTCCATTTACGCCCTGAAATTTTACGCAATCGGGCTTTAACATAGGATGGTAAATTTGGGGATCTTTCTGCTTCAAAACGTAATTCAACTGCAGAAGAAACTTTGTTTACGTGTTGCCCCCCAGGGCCAGATGAGCGCATAAAGCTTTCTGTTATTTCCCATTCTTCAATTTTTATTTTATCTGTAATTTTTATCATAATATTAATTGAAAAAGCCCACACCAAGGAATGCGGGCTTCTCTCAAGATTTAGAGGTGGCAAGCAAAGCCAAAAATAGGCTTTGAAGCCAGATAATTACTAAGGGGGGCTGCCCCCTAAAGCATTATCTCGCTCGTATCCTTCACCAGCTGCTCTTTTGTCTTAATAATCATGCGCACCTCCTTTCAATTGTTTCTTTTGATCGGAATGTAGTTACCGATATTTGAATCATGCAACGTCTTGATAAAAAATCCAAATGTTTTTTTATTTTTTTTAAATTAAAGGTGGAGATACATATATCTCCACCTTTAAGTACAATACCCTAAAGGCTTACTTTTTGTAATCGAATAATGAGCAATCGAAACGGCACTAATGCAATTAATGCAATTGATACTTTTACAAGCCAATCAGCAAAACCAAGTGAGATCCATAGAGGTAAGTTTGGTCCTAAACCAAGAAGTGGCAAAATCTCGTTAGCCCAGGAAACATCATTTGAAGGTTCTAAGACTGTTAAAGATATTGAAAAAGCAATTGTGAAAAACAAAGCAGTATCTATGGACGAGCCAATAAGGGTTGATGCAAGAGGAGCTTGCCACCACCTATTTTTTCTTAATCTATCGAAGATTAATATATCAACAAGCTGTGCAATTAAAAAAGCAAAGCCTGAACCTATTGCAATTCTAAGCGTAACTAATGGCCCAAATTCGCCAATTATTTGTGTGCCTATAAATGAACACAATACTCCAACACAAAAGCCAACCAGAACAACATTTCGAGCTTGTTTAACTCCATATAGACGATTTGTGAGATCAGTAATTAAAAATGCAAATGGATAAGTGAATGCGCCCCATGTGAGCCAGTTACCCATTAAAAATTGAACTAAAATGTTTGATGCAACAACAAGAGCTGCCATGGCAATTATGCCAATAATTAGACTACGGTTCATTATAAACTCCGTTTTGAAAAGGTTGCGGGAACTTTGCTCGTCGTGAGCATTTTCCAGTTACCGCGTTTTATAAATTTTGGCAAGATTGCTTTTTGAGTATCTCATGAAAACTCAGGCAATACTTTTTTACTTATTAAATACCAACTTCTATAACAGCTTTTGCGATGGTATTAACCTTATCTAAAGTAACACCAGCAATATTTAACCGACTATCAAAAACCATGTAAATACCGAATTCATCACGCAATTTATTAACTTGTTCTTCAGTTGCTCCTAGTCGGGAAAACATTCCACGATGATGTGCAAGAAAATCAAATCTATCAGAATTACATTCTGCACGGAGCGCTTCAGCTAAATGTGTTCTAGCATCTAACATACCGATACGTACTTGTTCTAATTCTGATATCCAATCTGCACGTAATTCCGTGTCTGTTAGTACCATTGTTACTAGTCTTGCTCCGTGGTCTGGTGGAAAGCTAAAATTTTGTCGATTTACATAAGAGAGATTGCCTTGTGTTATAGAACTGATATCTGGATTTTTTGATACAGTAATGACTATTCCGCATCGTTCACGATAAATGCCAAAGTTTTTTGAGCAACTTGCAGCTATAAACATTTCTGGAAATTTGCTTGCTAATAGTCTAGTTCCAAAAGCATCCTCTTCAATTCCTTCACCAAAGCCCTGATAAGCAATATCAATAAAAGGTATCGCTTCTTTTTCTAATAATAGATCTGCAATTATATTCCATTGATCTTTATTTAAATTAGCACCAGTTGGATTGTGGCAGCACCCATGTAAGACAACAATATCACCATTAGATACCTTAGATAAGTCTGAAACCATTTCTTCAAAATCTACTGCACGAGTTTCATTGTTAAAATAACTATATTTTCCAACTGGCATGTTTAAATGTTTAGCGATTGTTAAATGATTTCCCCATGTTGGGTCGCTAAACCAAATTTTAGGATTACTTTCAGTAAGTTTAACTAATTCTAATACGTGATGTATTGCACCAGTTCCTCCTGGTGTAGCGCAAAATG
>FZLS01000167.1 GCA_900197625.1 Rhodobacteraceae bacterium Water-Bin34
CTTGACTATGATGGTTGTTCTATTGCTGTAGTTCCATGGATCAATAATGAAAACTATGCTGAGTATACAGACTTTATTAGAAACTGTAAAGCATCTATACTTGGTGCACATCTTGAATTAGTTGGCTTTGATATGATGAAAGGTATGCCTAATACTCATGGTATGGGTACTGATTTATTTGATCGATTCGAATTAGTTATGTCTGGTCATTTCCATACTAAATCTAATCAAGGCAATATCCACTATCTCGGTGGACAAATGGAGTTTACATGGTCTGACTGTGATGATGATAAGTATTTCCATATCTTTGATACCGAAACACGTGAACTTACACCTGTAAGAAATCCTATCACTATTTTCAAAAAAGTAGTGTACAATGATCAAAAAACAGAGTATAATACATATGACGTAGAGACTCTTAAAGATAAGTTTGTCAAGGTTGTGGTTGTCAATAAGTCTGAGCCATATCTGTTTGATAAGTTCATTGACCGTATCCAAGGAGTTGATACTCACGAATTAAAGATTGCAGAAACCTTTGATGAGTTCATGGGTGAAAACGTAGCTGACTCTGAGATTTCAATCGAAGATACTACTACGTTACTAGACTCGTATGTGGATGCTGTAGATACAGATTTGGATAAAGATCGGATTAAGACTATGATGCGTGGATTATATGTAGAAGCACAGAACCAGGAGATCATTTAGAATGATAAAGTTTAAGAGTGTTAGTTGGCAGAACTTCTTGTCAACTGGCAATGATATGACTACTATTCAATTAGATAGATCGCCTACTACACTAATCGTTGGACAAAACGGCGCAGGTAAGTCTACCTTACTTGATGCATTGTCATTTGGTTTGTTTGGTAAACCACATCGTGATATCAATAAACCTCAACTTGTTAATACGATTAATAACAAACAGTGTATTGTCAAAGTAGAATTCCAAATTGGTGTACATGACTTTGAGATTGTACGTGGCATTAAGCCTAATCTATTTGAGATCTATCAGAATGGTAATATGATCAACCAATCTTCTATGGCACGTGACTATCAGAAGTTTCTTGAACAAAACATTCTAAAGCTTAATCATAAGTCTTTCCATCAGATTGTTGTGCTTGGCTCTTCATCGTTTATACCGTTCATGCAGCTCCCGGGTGGGCACAGACGTGACGTGATTGAAGATCTATTAGACATTAATATCTTCTCTAAGATGAATACTATTCTTAAAGAACGTGCAGCAGTTATTAGAGAAAAGCTTAAAGACATTAATTACAATATTGATCTTATGAAAGAGAAGATTAGTATTCAGCGTAAGTACATCAAAGACATTACTGAGATGAACGATGAGCAAATTAAATCTAAGCGGTCTTCTATATCATTATTTCAAACTGAGATTACTGATATGCAAGCAGCAAACAATGATTATTCTACATCGATTGAAAGTCTACAAGAAGGGCTTAATGATCGTATGAAGAAAGCACACGATAAGAAACAATCATTGATGCAATACCAAGCACAGTTTCAGACTCAAATGAAGACTGTGGTTAAAGAAGCTAAGTTCTATGAGACTAATGATAAATGCCCTACATGTACACAAGATATTGATACAGCTATTAAGGAAGAAAAGCTAGAGTTCTCTAAGAATAGAGCAAAAGAACTTCAAGAAGGTATGACAAAGGTCGGTGAACAGGCATCAGTAATAGATGAAACTATCAGCGAACTTAATGAGATTACTGATAATATTAGAAAGAATACTGCTGGTATTACAACTAATAATCGTGATATCGAAAGATTACAAAAACAAATCACTACACTTGAAGGTGAAATATCTGGTTTGGAATCACGAGAAGGTGATTTAGGTCAAGCCAATTCAGACCTTGAAGAGCATTTTAATAAGAGTAATACACTCACTGAACTAAAGCTTTCTATGGTTGATGAACGATCATATAATGAAGCTGCCGGTGAAATGCTAAAAGATGGCGGTATCAAGACTAAAGTAGTTAAAGAGTATCTGCCTGTAATGAATAAGTTAATCAATAACTATCTACAGGTTTTAGACTTCTTTGTAGCATTTGATCTTGATGAGAACTTTACCGAGACTATACGATCACGTCATAGAGATACGTTTAACTATGCGTCATTCTCTGAAGGTGAGAAACAACGTATCGATTTGGCATTACTATTCACATGGCGTCAGATTGCACGTATGAAGAATTCTACATCAACTAATCTATTAGTGCTTGATGAGACGTTTGATTCGTCATTAGATCATGACGGAGTAGATAATCTAATGAAGATCCTCGGCACACTTGAAGATGATAGTAATGTGTTTGTTATCTCTCACAAAGGTGATTTACTAGATGGTAAGTTCAGATCTAAGATTGAATTCATAAAAGAACATAATTTTAGCAAAATAAATGCAAAATAACTAAATTAACTGTGTACATCCCTTTCAGGTTGTGGTATAATGGATACATAAATTGAGAGGAGAGACTCATGATTAGTGAATCAAATATATTAGCCCGCCTACTTGCCAAAGAGAATATCTCTGTACAGTATGGCAATTACCAAACTGCCTTCTTTGATGTAGAGAAGAGAGTACTCGGACTTCCAATGTGGAAAGACCGTGGTAAAGACGTACATACATTATTAGTTGGTCATGAGGTTGGCCACGCATTATACACACCTGCTGACGGATGGCATAGTTCTACTACTGAAATCCCCGGCATTCCTCGCTCATACATTAACGTCGTTGAAGACGTACGTATTGAGAAGCTCGTTCAACGTACCTATCCAGGTCTTGTCTCCTCATTTAAACGTGGATACGCAGTACTGAACGACGAGGATTTCTTCAAGATCGCGGGGCGTTCTCTCTCCTCATACTCTGTTGTTGATCGTATCAACATCAAAGCTAAGCTCCGCGATCTTGTTGAAGTTGAATTTACCGAATTAGAAACTCCTATTGTTGAGCAGGTTATGGCTGTAGAAACATGGGATGATGTTATTGAAGCATGTAAAGCATTATATGACTTTATGAAGGAGCAGCAACAAGATGATGAGCAAGATATACCGGCCATTCCTCAGATTGACTTCTCTGATGAAGAATTTGATTTCCCAGAGAATGACAATACTTCGGAGGACGATTCTACTATGGACAGTCCAGAGACAACTGAATCGGATTCAGAAGAAGATGAATCTGGACAAGAGTTGGTCAAAGCTGAATCACCCACTTCCGAAGAAGCCGACGGAGAATTTAAAGCCCCAACACAAAACCAAGAAGTAAAAACTGGTATTGAAGTAGTTGAAACTGATGATGCATTTCGTGAAAGCGAAGTAGATCTTCTTGATAAAGACGAATCTGGAAGACAGCATCTTTATACAAACGGTTTTTGTAAAGCTCAAGTTGATGCTTGTATTATACAGTATGCTGATCTTAAAAAAGCTAGACTTCGCAAGCTTGAAGAGCATTCAATTGCTCCTAAGTTACATGAAGACGAAATTAAGTCAATTGAAACTTTTGAGCAAGAGACTAAAGGTGTAGTAACTGTTATGGCTCGTGAGTTCGAAATGCGTAAAGCAGCATATCGTTTGCAGCGTGCACAAACTTCAAAATCTGGAACTATCAATGTAAATGCCTTGCATAGCTATAAGTACAACGAAGACATCTTTCGTCGTGTCACACAGCTAGCAGATGCTAAATCACATGGCATGGTTATGTTCGTTGATTACTCTGGATCTATGTCAAATGTTATTGGTAAAGTTATTCGTCAGGCAGTAGTTCTTGCTGACTTCTGTACAAAGGTTAGCATTCCATTTTCTATATATGGATTTACTTCTGTATATGGAAACCGCGAGAGCATCGGAAATTTTCCTGATCATATATCAGAGAAAAACTGTAGCATCTTTGAATTAATTAGTTCTACTCTATCTAGAGCTGATCAGAAAGAAGCTCGTGAGACACTTCTAAAACAATCTGTTATTCTTGACACCAGCTGGAGATGTGCATTTGCATCAGACGCTGAAAATCTAGGATCTACTCCGTTGTATGAAACAATTCTTTGTTCAGAGTATATCATCAAAGAATTCAAAGCAAAGCATTCAATTCAAAAAGTAAATGCTATATTTCTTACTGACGGAGAAGGTGATAGTTTATATACATATTCTCCTTCTTATGATCATAATGTTAGAACATATGGAAGTGCACTTGCGATTAAGTTTAATAACAAAATCGTTAAATCAAATTCTAGATATAACGTTGGTTCTAACCTACTTACAGAACTTAAAAATATTCCAGGTGTATCTGTTATTGGTTTCTATGTATGTAAAGATATGTACGAATTCAAAGGACAGGTTTACAAAACTTCTAGATATAA
>FZLS01000168.1 GCA_900197625.1 Rhodobacteraceae bacterium Water-Bin34
ACACTACAACTTCCAGGACAAGCAGCACTTATAAGTGTAGCTGTTTTAAATGAGGATGAAGAAACTATCCTGGAACTAATTAATACAGTTGTCTCATGTACTATAATTGAAAGTATTGATAATAATTCAATAATAGGCGCAATTCAACTATCGGATACTACTGATATTATTAGTACGCTTCCATTAAGAGGTGATGAGCCGATTGTTATAGCATGGACAGCTTCAGGTATTGAAAAGCAATGTGTTTTTAGAATTACTAATATAACCAATATTGGACATAATATAGATACACCTGGTGTTGGTATTGAAATAGATATGATATCTGAATACGCTTATAAACAAGAATTTCATAATATTGATAGTGCATTTAGTACAACAATTAAGTCAGCTGCTGAGTCTATTCACTCTGAGGTTTTATCGGACACATTTCCCAATTCGTTTAGAGCTGATGAATTTAAAATATACAATAAAGATGCTAACAAGATAACAGTGGATGATACGGTTGGTGTATTGGATTTTATTATACCAAGCGAGACGCCTTTCGATGCGATGGATTATTTATTGGCATGGGCTAATAACCCTGAAAGCAGTAAATCTGGCACTTGGATGTTTTTTCAAACACTTGACGGATTTAAATTTACAACCATGGAGGCTTTATTTACTGCTCCCTTAAAAGATGGTACACACTCATATTCACTAGCTAGTTCTGAAGACCCGCTTGACCCGTCATCTCAATATACTGTTAATAACTTAAGGCAGTTAAAAAGAAGTAACTTGTTTATTATCGCTAAAACTGGTAGATTTTGTAGTCAAGTTAAAGAGTTAAGCTATACACATAAGAGAGTAGAAACAGCTGAATATAACTTCTTTGATGAGGATTATGACCTTGAGGGTAAAGAGTTGTTAGTATCTGATAAGTTTAAAAATACTTTGGGTAAGGTGCCTACTGAGACTCATTGGGTTTACAGGGATAGCACAACACCTGACTTTAATGTTAATGATATTTTGCCCCATAAATGGGCAATGCATAGTATTACCAGAAATAACACTATACAGATAAAAGTGACCGGTAATCCTAACTTAACTGCCGGTGATGTATTAAACCTTTTAATAAATAGAGCTGTTGCAGTTGGTAAAGATAATACGCGCCCTGAAGATAAAACAATATCAGGTAGATATATTATTAAGGATATTATACATATGTTTAGCCCTTCTACATATAAACAGGACCTAACATTAATCAGGCCAGGGGCTGTTGATGCAAGTAAGGTAGAGATATAATGAATGACAATTTTAAATGGTATTTTGGTGTGGTCGAAAATAGAGATGACCCATTAGAGATAGGCAGATTAAAAGTTAGATGGTTTGATGTACATTCGGAAGATAAAGGTAAGCAGCCTACGTCAAGCTTACCATGGGCAACCCCTATATTTCCAATATCAAATGCATCAACCTCAGGAGGGGGCGGCCCTTGGACTGGAGCAGTAGAGGGTTCTTTTGTAATGGGATTCTTTGTTGACAAAGCATTTCAAAATCCATTTATAATGGGATCAATTGCAGGTATACCTACTGAGCCGCCTAATATTGGTTTAGGTTTTAATGACCCGTTTGGCACATATCCTAAAACTACAGATATTAATAACGGGCTAAATGAGTCTGATCTCTCACGATTATCTCGTGACCCAGAAGGGCATGAGAGTCTTATTAATAGACGAGTGACTAGAGAGACAGGGACTGATAATCAAGGCATTCCTACTGCAACAGCCCCTAGCGTAAAATCTGTATTAGATAATAAACCAGATACGGTTTATGAAGAGGATGATGAAGGTAATAAAACACGAGAATATTGGCATGAACCTCACCCCACTTTAACTGCAGAAGAGTTTGATCCTGCAGAAGATCCGGTTGATGATGATGCCCAGCCAAAGGCATATACACAATACCCTTATAATCACGTATGGGAGACAGAGTCAGGTCACGTTTTTGAGGTTGACGATACTCCGAATCATGAGAGAATACATAACCATCATAGATCAGGTACGTTTGAAGAAATTAAAGTCGATGGATCAAAGACAGTAGTAGTTGTCGGTGACGGCTACGAGATTAATGTAAAAGATAAAAATGTATTAATTAGCGGTACTATGAATTTGACTGTTTACGGAGATTGTAAAACTCTAATTAAGGGCGATAAATATGAAGAGATTGACGGTAATCACTTTGTAACAATTCGTAAAGATAGAGTTACTAAAATCGGTGGTAACGAAATTATTGAAATTTTATCTGACCGTAACACACAACTAAATGGTAATAATAATATCAGAATAACTGGTAATGATATTACTTCGATTGAGGGCAGTGAAACTATTTCCGTTGGAACAACCCATACAGAAACAATTACGAATGAAACTAATATTACTTATGGTGCTGACTTAAAAGAAACAACATTTGGAACCTACATGGGGCTCAGGGGCGGATCTATTGACTTTGCAACACCAAAGGATATTAGTTTTGCTGCTGGCGGTAATGTTACTATACGTTCTGTTAATAATATGATTCTAACTGTGGGCAATGATCAGACTGTTACTGTTAATAATAATATTGATATTACTGCTAGTAATAATATGACTGAAAATATTACTGGTACGCAAACAACTAACGCTGCGTCTACTACTATTAATAATGATGTTGCCGTTACTGGTACTGTTGATGCGAGTGTTGATGTGAAGGGCGGTAATAATGATATTAGTCTTGTTACTCATACTCATACTGGATCACCGACCGCACCTTCTGGAGCACAATCAAATACAGGAGCACCTAATTAATGGCATGCGGACCGGGAAAAGGACTTGATAAGCTTAAAGGTAAGCTCGATGGTGTTAAAGGTAGCCTTGGCGAACTGCAAGGCGATGTAGCAGGCGGAATTGAAAGTCTAGGCGATAAATTAAATTCAGCAGCTGCTGATATTCAAAGCTCTATAAAAGAGATGATGCCTAAGATTGAATTACCAGAGCTACCAGATCTACCAGATCTCGAACTACCTAAACTTGAACTTCCAGAGCTACCAGTTATAGATAAGTTGCAAGATAAAATTGGTGGTGTTATTGATAAAATAAACAATCCACTTGAGATGTTAAAGATTGGTGGCCCGAAGGGTTTGCAAAAAGAACTAGATGATATTAAGGCTAAGTTTGGGGATAAGATACCTGACTTCGATAAGTTACAAGCGGATGCTTTATCTGGTAAAATTAGTCTAGACGATTTATGCAAAAAGGTACCTAATTTAGAGATCGATCAAGCTGAGCCTGATAAAGTAATTGAAAAGGGAACTCCAGCTACAGCTCCTGAGACTGATGCAGAAAAAGTGCCTGAACCAGAGCCTATCCCTGTAAGTCCAAAGTCACCTGTAACTACACCAACGGCAGCATCTGTTGATGTAACCGCTGATGGTAAAAACAGAGAAGCAATAAAAGAAGAGCAAAAAGTTGATAAAGAAATACAGGAGAAAAGATCAGAAAAACTACCATTAACTGAGAGTGAGCAACAAGAGATAAATAAACGTACCCTGTCTTTTGCGTATAAGCTTGCTACTAAAGCGTTATCCGGTGGTGGCACCGATTCTGTATCGTATAAAGCTACTAAAAATTACTTTAGAACTAAGAAGCTTAACCAGCAAGTTTTTGACTTATCTTGGCCTGAGTTATGGGTGCAGGTATTCGCGGTGGCCGGTGAAGATCCTTATAAATATCGTAAAGCAAAAATACCAACGGATGAGTTAAGAGAAAGACAAAAAGCCTTGTTAGAGGATAAAGATAAATTAACTTGGGATTTTCAGACTGATGCACAGATTCTGGATAAAAACTTTAATAGAGCTAAGGAATTATTGCCAGATTATTACGGTAGAGCAGATGATTTTGAAACGGCCGCTAATGAGTACGTCGCGCGCGTGAAGAGCAAATTAAGCTCAGCTTAGTATAAAGGTACTTATAAATAAAGATATGACTATAAGAAAAAAAGAAACCGTATATTCCGATATTAGAAATGACTTGGCCCCCAACCCGGCTACAGGTGATATAATGCTTCGTTCAAATGAAGAAGCAATCGAATATTCTATAGTTAACTTACTTACTACAAATAGATATGAAAGATTGATGCAGCCAAATATTAATTCTAATATTTTAGGTACGTTATTTGAAAATGCTGGTCCAATCACTTCAGATATTTTAAGAGAACAGATAATAAATACTATAGATAATTTTGAACCGCGGTGTATACTTATTGATGTTATAATTATTCCAAGAATGGACGACAATACATATGAGGTAGAGATTACCTTTAAACCAATTAATAGCGAAGAATCACGTACTT
>FZLS01000068.1 GCA_900197625.1 Rhodobacteraceae bacterium Water-Bin34
ACACAGCTGAGAGTGCCGACATACAAAAAACATCCCTAAAAATTCATATTGAAGCTGCAAGGGAAACAAACTTACCTCTTATAATACACTCTCGTGCAGCTGATGAAGATATGGCTGCAATTTTGAAAGATGAATTTAAAAAAGGTCATTATAAATGCGTCATGCACTGTTTTTCTTCATCAGTGGAACTTGCAAAATTATCTTTAGAGTTAGGGTTTTACCTTTCAATGTCAGGTATAATTACATTCAAGAAAAGTGAGGAATTGCGAGCTATCTTTAAATTAGCTCCAATAGATCAAGTTTTAGTTGAAACAGATAGTCCATATTTGTCCCCAGTACCCTTTAGGGGAAAAAGGAATGAACCATCTTATACTGCTCACACTGCAGAAATGGGGGCAAACATTTATGGACTTGATTACGAGACATTTGCAAATCAAACTACAAAAAATTTTAATAAACTATTTTCGAAAGCAGCAATTTAATGGGAGAACTTAGATTTACAATTTTGGGTTGTGGGTCTTCAGGTGGCGTGCCCCGACTTGGAGGGCATTGGGGAAATTGTGATCCAAATAATATTAAAAATTATAGGAAAAGATGCTCCTTGTTAATTCAACGATTTGAAAATGATGGTGTGACAAGTGTACTTATTGATACGACGCCAGACATGCGTCAACAACTGTTAGATGCTGAAATTGGAAAATTAGATGCAGTGATTTACACTCATGAACACGCAGATCATTTACATGGTTTAGATGACTTAAGGATGATTGTAATTAATATGCAAAAACGTCTTCAAGTATTTGCATCAAGTCAGACAAAGAAATCAATTCTAGAGCGCTTTGGTTATGCTTTTAAAACTCCTGAAGGAAGCCCATACCCTCCAATATTGGACATGAATGACCTCTCAGAAAGCTTGGAAATAAATGGTGCCGGAGGACAAATCAATTTTACAAGCTTTGATGTTGATCACGGAAACATTTTAGCAAGTGCAATAAAAGTTAATAATGTTCTCTACACTCCAGACATATCGGCATTAAGAAGTGATACTGAGCTAGGAGACTTAGATTACTGGATATTAGATAGCCTACGCTATAAACCTCATCCAAGTCATGTAAATTTAGAACAGGCATTAGGTTTAATTGATAGATACAAGCCAAAAAAAGCTATCTTAACAAATTTACACGTAGACCTAGACTACTCAACATTATTAAACGAAACTCCAGACAATGTTGTGCCAGCTCATGATGGATTGCAAATAAAGTTTAAGGTCTAATTATGCTCAGTATTTTTATGACTGTCTTACCTGTTTTCTTGATTATAGGCACCGGTTACATTGTAATGTGGCGAAAATTAATGCCTGAAAGCACAATAGATGCATTGGCATTGTTTGCACAAAAATATGCAATTCCTTGTCTTCTATTTTTAGCCGTCGCGAATTTAGACCTTAAAAAGTATTTTAATATACCGCTATTTGCGTCTTATTACATTCCAGCAACAATAATATTCATTCTTGGGTGCATCACAGGATATTTATTTTTCAAGCGATCCGCTGATGAAGCTGTTTCAGTTGGCTTTACTACTCTTTTTTCCAATATGATACTATTGGGATTAACAATAATGGAACGCGCATATGGTGTAGATGCACTATCTACAAACTATGCATTGGCATCTGTACACGTGCTATTTTGCTATATTGTAGGAATTACCTGCATGGAAACAGTCCATGCAAACGGGAATAGTATTAATGAAGTTATAAGCTCAGTCATTAAAGCAATTTTCAAAAATACTTTAGCACTTGGTCTGATACTTGGTTTTATATTTAACTTCAGTGGCTACGCGCTTCCAGAAGCATTGGACGTCACACTCCAGATGATGGCAAGAAGTGGTTTACCCATAGCGTTATTTGCACTTGGAGGGGTTCTTTACAGGTATGAAATTAGAACTAATATTCCTGAAGTAAGTGCAGTTGCGATTATCAAATTATTTATATTTCCAGTTTTAGTTTATATAATGGGAACACATGTGTTTGAATTACAAACTAGCGTTCGAAATTCAGCTGTTCTAATAGCGGCAATGCCACCAGGTATTAATACATACATATTTGCAAGTTTGTATAACAGGGCGCAACAGACAGCAGCCACATCAATTGTTGTATGTACTGGATTAAGTGTTTTTACAATTACTGCATGGTTAACCTTTCTTGGTTAACCAGGTGACATACCCCTTAAACGTTCAGACCGGCGTCGTAATAATTCAAGCGTTGTCAAAAGAATAATCGACATAACTATTAATATAGTCGCAACGGCTAATATTGTCGGGCTAATTTGCTCTCGTAATCCAGTAAACATTTGCCATGGGAGTGTTTTCTGGCCTGCAGATCCAACGAAGAGGACGACAACAACTTCGTCAAATGAAGTAATAAACGCAAATAATCCTCCAGATATTACGCCAGGCAAAATTAATGGCATTTGGATTTTAAAGAAGGTTCGTACTGGCCCTGCCCCCATATTTGCAGCCGCACGTGTTAATGACTTATCAAATCCAACTAATGTCGCAGTCACAGTAATAATTACAAATGGAACTCCAAGAACGGCATGCGCTAACACCACACCTGCATATGTGCCCTGTAGGCCAATGCGCGAATAGAAAAAATACATTCCAGATGCTGATATAATCAATGGAACAATCATTGGTGAAATCATTATAGCCATTATTGCTCTTCGAAATGGGACATGAGACTGAGATAAACCAATAGCTGCAAGTGTACCAAAAGATACAGATAGCAATGTCGCCATTGGAGCAATCCTCAATGAATTTTTCAAAGCATGCTGCCAATCTTGGTTAGTGAAAAAATCGTCGTAGTGCTTCAAAGAAAATCCTTCTGGCTTAAAGGCCAACATTTCTGGGGTAAATGTAAAGAAATCTTGAGCATTAAACGAAAGTGGAATGATCACCATGATTGGAAAGACCAAGAAAAAGAAAACTAATCCACAAATAATTCGGAAAGTATAATACCAAGCCTTTTGCATGGGGGAAGCATAAACTGGAAGAGCCATATGATTTATCCTAATTTCACGTTATCAATGCCCACGAATTTATCGTAAAGCCAATAAAGAGCTAAAACTACTACCAATAGAATTGCACCTAACGCAGCGCCCAGGCCCCAATTGAGGCTGGAAGAGATGTGATAGGCTATCCTATTTGAAATGAATACACCCTTTGTACCACCAACAATTTCAGGTGTGATGTAATACCCAATTGCAAGTATGAATACCAATATTGAGCCCGCACCAATGCCTGGAATACTCTGTGGGAAATATACGCGTCTAAATGCCATAAAATCATTAGCACCCATAGATTTTGCGGCCCGCATATAGGTCGGTGGAATAGTTTTCATAACCGAATACAAAGGTAAAATCATGAAAGGTAGCAGAATGTGTGTCATTGCTATAACTGTGCCAGTAACATTATTAATTAATTCAAGACGACTTCCGTCTGCAATTATACCTATCCATACAAGAAAATCGTTTACCACACCTTGATTTTGCAAAAGAACTTTCCACGCTGATGTCCTTACCAATAATGATGTCCAGAAAGGTAGGAGAACTAATATCATTAAAACATTAGAGGTTCGCATAGGTAATGTGGCCAATAAAAATGCAATCGGATAACCTAATAGAATGCACATAAACGTTATACCCAAGCTCATATAAAGCGTTCTTAAAAATAGCTTAAAGTATATTTTTTTATCTTCATCAACATTCTGGATGCCATCTGCTGTTCTTGTCAAATCAGCTGCAGCCAAGAAATAGCCATCAGTATATTTACTGGAGAACTGTTGTATTGTTTGCCAAATTGCGGGATCCATCCATTTTTTATTCATTTTTTCAAATGCAGCTTTGAAAGATGGCGTTTCTTCAAGATCTAACTTTTTTACTTTTCTTCCCGTTTGCCTAATTAATGATGAAATACCAGTTTTTTCATAGTTCAGCCTGGATCCAAGCTTTGTGTGAAGTTTACTTTTAACTGCAATTTTTAAATCTACTGCAAGTGCTTCAAAAACTTCTTCATCAGGCGCAGTCCCAGTCCTGCTATCCCATGTTGAAAGAACTTTTACTGTTCGAGGAAGGGTATCTGAAACAATATTATTTTCGACTGAGCGAAATAACATATCTCCAATAGGAGCAATAAATGTTAATAGTACAAAAAATAAAAGTGGTGCGATTAGCATAAGCGCCCTAATTTTTTGGCGCCTTAGTGATTTTGCGAGGCTTCTCTTAAGCGAGGTACCGTCATTCGCCAAAACTGTATTAGTGTCACTCATATTTTTAATTCTATTCACATTAAATTGAATAAAAGGCGCGAAGAAACCTTCGCGCCTTTAAAATTTTATTTAGCTAACCATGCCTGGAATTTAGCATCAATATCATCACGATAATCTGCCCAGAATGAGTAGTTATATAGTAATGTATTTTTCGCATTGTCAGGATCTGTTGGCATATGTGGTGCCATATCAATTCCTAAAGTAGCGTGCTTAGATACTAATGGCGCAGAAGACTTACGAGCTGGACCATATGAGATATATTTTGCTTGATCTGCTAAGCGCTGTGTATCTGTTGCGAAGTATACATAATCTAATGCACGTGCTTTACGCTCATCAGATAATCCAGCTGGAATAATCCAACCGTCTAAGTCAAATACTTGTCCGTCCCATAGCATACCAACATTTTGTCCTTGCTCTTCAATCAAAGCAAATAAACGACCATTATATGTTGAACCCATGATAACTTCACCATCAGCAAGTAACTGTGGAGTGTCTGCACCCGCAGACCACCAAATTACATCACCTTTGATTGTATCAAGCTTCGCAAATGCACGTGCTTGACCTTCGTCTGTCGCAAGAACATCATACACGTCAGCTTTTGCAACACCGTCACACATTAGAGCCCATTCCATGTTATTGATTGGACGTTTTTCTAATGAACGTTTACCCGGGTATGCAGCAGTATCAAATACTGAACAAACTGATGTCGGTGCAGTTGAACCAACTAGATCTTTTCGGTACCCAAAAGTAGTAGAGTAAACGATTTGAGGAATGAAGCACTCATTAACCATCAAGTCACCAAAGTCATCTTTAGCTTTTGTTCCATCAGGCGCATCAGCTAATTGTGTATCTGGGTCAATTTCAAGAGCTAGTCCTTCATCACATAAACGAAGTGCGTCTGCTGCAACAACGTCAACAACATCCCATGTAATGTTTCCTGCTTCAGACATTGCGCGCAATTTAGCAACAGCTTCACCTGAACTAGCGTCATTGATAATATTTACACCAGTCATTGCAGAATAAGGGTCATGGTATGCTGCTTGTTGAGAAGCTGTGTAAGCACCCCCCCAAGAAACAATAGTCATATCTTCTGCTAGAGCAGCAGTCGCTGACATTGCGAAAGCCGCGCCGCCAAGCATAATTGTTTTAGTTTTCATAGTCTTCTCCTTGTTTTTCCCGTTATATTTTTTAATGCGCTATACTTCGGGATGTGTTTAGCGCACTTGTAAGGCATTTATGCATCCAATGCCCTACAATCTTCCTTAGCCCAAGTGACGGATGTCTTCTCACCTTCGACTAAATGCTTATGTCCTGCTGAATTTGGAACTTTTACAATAAAATCTTCATTTCCATGCACTTCCATTCTACAACGAATGTGATCACCAAGATATATTAATTCTTTAACTACTGCATCTGTAGTATTTTTTGTTTTAGCCCCACCCAATCTTACGCGTTCTGGTCGAATGGATAAAGTCGTTCTACTTCCAACTTTACCACAATTAACTGCAAGGCTCTCAACTTTTTTTCCATTGTCTAGCTTAACAGATGCAACCTTACCCTTGATTGAGTCCACTTGACCAATAAGTTTGTTATTTTCACCAATAAATTGAGCGACAAATGAATTCTCAGGACGTTCGTATAATGCATCAGGACTTGAAAGTTGTTGAATTCTTCCATCTTCAAAAACGGCAACCCTATCAGACATGGTTAACGCCTCTGACTGATCATGTGTAACATAAACAACTGTAATACCTAAATTTTCATGCAGATGTTTGATTTCATATTGCATGTGCTCTCGAAGTTGCTTGTCTAATGCGCCTAATGGTTCATCCATCAAAACAAGTTGGGGGTTAAATACCAGCGCACGTGCAAGTGCAATTCGCTGTTGCTGGCCTCCTGATAATTGCGCCGGGCGTCTTCCTGCAAAATCACCCATCTGTACCATATCTAATGCATGTTTAACTTTTTCCTCACGCTCAGATTTACCCATTTTCCTCACTTCAAGCGGAAAAGATAAGTTTTCACCAACTGTCATGTGCGGGAATAATGCATAGTTTTGGAATACCATTCCAATGCCTCGCTTGTGAGGTGGAATATTATTGATTGGATTGCCATCTAATCTAATGTCACCATTTGTAGCTGTTTCAAAACCAGCCAGCATCATTAGACAAGTAGTTTTACCCGATCCAGATGGGCCTAGAAGAGTTAAAAACTCCCCTTTTGCAATATTTAAGTTTAAATCTTTAACTACCAAAACTTCGCCGTCATAGCTTTTTTGGACGTGATCAAAGACAACGAAGTCTTTGTCGTTATTTCTTGCAGTCAATGTCTTCTCCGATTTGCATTTCAAACAATAAGATATGCGAGCATAATTGATGCTGAACCATATTGTAATTTATTGCAACGTAAAATTTATTTATTTTTGATTGTTATTAATATTTTACGCTACGTCAGTTCAGTTAACCGATTTTTTTAATTCAATTCAATAATTCTTCAGTCAATATGTATTTTATTGTAAATTTAATGTTATTATGATACTAAATAAATCATTATGATCGGCCAAATTAAGATATTAAGCTTTGTAATTTTGATGATAGCTTCATCAAATACATACCTTCATGCGAACACTCTCACTACCAAAATTCAAATTATGTTAAATGAACTGAATTTTAACGCGGGTCCTGAAGATGGCATTTATGGGAAGAAAACAAAGACTGCCCTAGAAAATTTCTATCGTCTAAGTAAAAATGAGTTCGATGGAAAACTCAGTCAAAATGAATTTGACGATATATTATCAGAAATGCCAAAGGACTTTACCCATAAAGATTTAATTCTAAAGACATCGATTAATCGACATAGGGATAGCTTTATAAAAAATACATTAAATTTTGAAAATTATGACAATGAAATTAATCTACTAAATACAGTTTCTGAGAAGAGGGATAAGAATACTCCGTGGCTTCAAAAGAAGATGACCTTTGAGGATGCGAGACATTTAATATCCAGAACAGGAATTGGAGCACACCCATCTGAAATCTCGAGATTAATTGGATTAACTCGAAGCCAAGCAATAAGTAGGATTGTTGCAAATATCGACAACAGAAATCCAGAGACAGAAACTCCCTTATTCTTTAACAAACCGTATCCAAACTACTGGATACAGGGAGACCTAGATGAAAATGATCAACAAAAATTCAGAGTAGCCCGCGACAAAGAAATGGAAGAGTTGCGATTATGGTGGGTTAGCGAAATGTTAACATCACAAAGCCCTGCCGCTGAAAAACTCATAATGTTCTGGCATAATCATTTTGTTTCATCTTATTCAGGCGTAAACGAAAACGTTCATTTAATAGCAAAACAACATTGGACCTTTAGACAACTTGGCCACACAAATTTCAGGACACTGGCAAAAGCAATTATTAAAGATGCCGCTATGCTTGAATATCTTGACAATAAACAGAGTAGAAAGAAAAATCCAAACGAGAACTTTGCACGTGAACTATTGGAGTTATTTATTATTGGCGAAGGTAATTATTCAGAAAAAACCGTTAAAGAAGTTGCCAGGGCATTTACTGGCTATAGCTCTAATGGACTTCGTCAGGATGAATTTAGATTTAACCATTGGGACCATGACAACGGCTGGAAAATAATATTTGACAGGAAAGGTCATTTCGATGGTGATGACGTAGTAGATATTCTGCTAAATCAATCTGAAACTTCTGAATTTATAGCTAGAAAATTCTGGAAAAATTACATATCTGATTTTAATTTTAATGATGAAGAAATAAAAGAAATTGCAGCGTCATTTAAAAGTAGCGACTATGATATAAAAACGCTTTTTAGATCAACTCTGAGTTCAAAATCATTCTGGGCATCCCAAAATCGTGCCACAATAGTTAAATCTCCGGTGGATTTCATCATTGGGACTATAAGATCTACGGGTAGACTGCCAGACACTTGGCCCTCTATCCCGAATGAATTATCAACTTTGGGCCAAAACATTTTTGAACCCCCAAACGTCGCGGGATGGCCTGGAGCTGGAGATTGGATAGTACCCTCTCGGCTATTGATGCGAAGGGGAATGTTATCGGGCCTAGCTAACCCACCACTATCCAATAATATAAATCTTTCCAATAATATGATGATGAACATGTTTTCTAATTCAGAGATGGATATGGATGCAGTTTCAAATCAAAATCAAATAAATAATATATATTTGAGATATGCCGCAGAAAATTTTGAAGGCCCACCAGAATACATTTTGCAGGCAATCGACAAAAATAATAAACTTATCTGGAGAAGTGACAGAACCAAAGCAAAAGGGGGAATTGATACATCACTTTTTGGAGAAAATAATAATCAAAATAAAAATTGGCAAATTCAACACTTCGAAGTGCCCGGTGAGCTAAACCCAGAGTTTTTTAAACTATTCTTCTTAAACGATCGTGCTGGACCGGGCGGGACTGGAGATCGGAATTTATTTATTGATTGGGTCACAATACCGGGCAAAAAATTCTTGGCCTCAGATGGCTACCAGTCGACAAACTGTTCAAATGCAAATCAGAACCCAGGTGCATTGTATTGTGGTGGATTTTTAAAGTTAAAAACATTCAAAAACTTGGATGGGCGGCCAAATACAAAAAAATCAAAGCCACATAATTACAATGGATTAAGTTTTGAGCGCATTACTTTTGATTGGGCTAATGATCTAAAAGAAAAAAATAATAGATGGGCAAATTTTAACATATCGTTATCAAAGCCCCAATTTAAAAACATAGAATTAGATGCCATCAGAATAAGTATAGTTCGCAACAGGGATAACAGGGGCGAAAGAATATTTATGCGAATGGAAGAGCGAAACTGTTTTCCAAATTGCATAGGGGGACCATTGCCTAGGTCCGCATTCAGAGACAATAAATCAAAAAATAGATCTGTAAATTACCTAATATCTGGAGCTACAGATCACAACGAAAGTAGGCATTGGTATGACCTTTCTAAGGAACATAAACAATTTGTTGCAGAACTAATCATGGGCATCCCCCAAATGCTAGATGAAATGAAGAAGGGGCGGAATTGGAAAAATAGAAATGGGATAAATAAGTTTGATGGTTGGGAACCTGTATTTAAACAAATCGAGTTAAAACTACCAAAAAGTAAATATGCAAAAATAGCGAAAAATCTTCCAATCAAGGTAATTAAGTCAAAAAATAACAGCAATGAAATGATGCAGATGATGTCTGACTTGCAAAGTGTTAAAACACTTAAAATGCATGGCAAAAACACGGTTGAAGTTAATTGGATTAATTATATTGGAGGTAATAATAGCAAAAAACCTGCAGAATTATTTTTAGCTCAAGCTCCAGTTACTGTTTCAGTGAAGTCTCAAGCACTGGAAGAGATTTTTTCTGACCCAGTATTTAACTTAAAATAAAAAGGAAATGAAATGAATAGACGAGATCTCATAAATTTTCTAGCTGCAGGAATTGCTATTCCTTTGGCACCCATATCTATCTCTGCAGCAAGCATAAAAAGCGGCAAGCGATTAATACTGGTTGAATTGTCTGGTGCGAATGATGGCCTGAATACGGTGATACCGATCAAGGACGAAAGATATGGAGAACTTAGGCCAAGAATAAAAATAGATAGGTCAAAAGCATTTAATCTTGGAAATGGGCTTGTGTTAAATAGTGCCATGAGAAGCTTGGATGGCGCTCTGCAGGCTGGTGATTTAGCAATTATGCAAGGCCTTGGCTATCCCGGCCAAAATAGATCACATTTTAAGTCTATCGCACTATGGGAGACAGGCGGTGATGGAACTAAATCGGGGAAAAATGGCTGGCTCACCGAAGATATAGAACAAATGACAGGCAGCGACCAATTAGATGCACACGGCATTAGTCTTGATGGGGGAATGGGTATTTTTGCTTCGCCTTCAGGTGTTTGGCTATCGATGACCTCACTAGGTCAATTTTCTACATTGCAAAAAAAATTAGTAATTCCAAATCAAACATTATCATCTAACCCAGCACTTTCTTTTGTTCTTGATAGAGCACACGCATTAAATTCATCAATGCAAAGTATATCCTCTAAAATATCAAGATTACGTAATAAAAATTTAAATATAAATGCCGGTGATTTTGGAAAGCAGGCTAGCATGGCTGCTTATTTGATAGATGCGGGTATCTCAGCCCCTGTCCTTAAACTGAAAATTGGTAGTTTTGATACTCACGAGAACCAGACTTGGCGCCACAGGAGGCTACTTCAAGATTTAAGTAAGGGCTTAAGTGGCTTACGCCGCGCGTTGATACAAAGTGGACATTGGGACAATACTTTGATTATGACATACTCCGAGTTTGGTAGGCGAGCAAAAGAAAATGAATCTGGTGGAACGGATCACGGCACTGCAGCACCGCATTTTTTAATGAGTGGATCACTTGAGGGGGGATTATGGGGAATTCATCCTGACTTGGGAAACCTAACAGATGGTGATGTAAAATTTACAACTGACTACCGAGTTGTTTATGATAAAATATTGTCTGATTGGTTTGGATTGGACCAGAATAGATTTCAAAACTATCGTTCAAACATTACAGATGGTTTATTTTCATAAATAAGGCAGAAATAAATATCTCATTCAATAACAGATTGGGAAATAGCATTTTGGAGATATTTAGCTGCATATTTACTTTTTACCTCATCCAAAGTTCTAAATTTGATATGCCTTCGATATTTTCCATTTCCCTCCAAAAACCCAGGCCCTAAATCCATCCTAAAACCCTGAGAAAATTCAAGAGTGACATGCTCAGAATAGGTAAATATGCCTCCAATCCTTGATTTTTCATTATTTGGAATGAGTTCAATAAGTTCTCCTCCATACTTTGGGACGAATAGGACATCTGGATTAAGCTCCCTAACGATCTCTTTCAAAGCGAAGATAATTTCATCCATTTCCATAATTATTTTATTATTTTTTCGCCAGTTCCATTCCAGTACCCTGTCTTGTAAACATCTGAATTAATGGGAAATGAAACAAATTTTAATGCTTCCTGCCACCAGATATTGTCCTTAATTTCAATATCTCTTCTCTGATCAAGGGTTCCAATGGATATATGACGAGTATTCATATTTGGTACGTTAATGCCAATTTGTGTCCCACAATTTCTGCAAAATTGATTGATCATGGGTCTACCGTGATCTGTCGTTGTGTCTTCATATGAAGACAAGCTATCACCCGATATTTCTAAATCTGTTTCCTTAAATAAAACAAAAGTTCTAAATGCACTGCCACTTGTTGTTTGGCACCAATTGCAATGACAACTCATGTTCCAAACTGGTTCGCCTGAGATAGTATAGGTAACATTACCGCATCTGCATCGGCCACTATATTTTGAAACCATAAATAATTCTCTCCATTAATTAATAAAATTTACTTCTTATTTAGACAATAGAAATGGCAAACGTTGTGTCAACTAATTCAGAATTTGGATCTTTCAAAATTAATCTTCTTTTAGTTACTAAATCCTCTAGAATGCGAACTGCAAATTCATATAAAAAGTAGTTTCAGACATCCCTGAATATGGAAGTTTATTATACTGAATTTTGGCTATAAGTTTTTTTTCTTGGTCATAATCATAATCAAAGCCAAGAGCAATTACAGGTCGCTTCTCCTCATAATCACTTTCGAGACTCACTGTAGTCAAACCATTTATACCAGTAGGAACTATCGATGATGCATCATACGATGTATCATACTCCAAGCCTAAGACAGTATTTATTGCAAATGTATCACTTAAAGATTTATTAATGTGAGTACCTATCAGTAACGTATCGGCCTTAATATTTATTGTATTATAAGTTAGCGGATTATTCACTGATGTCTCAGTATACCCTTGCTGTGTTTTATTTGAAGTTCTCATAGCTATAAATGGCGAAAGTTTGAAGCTTTCTGATATTCTTTTATTATATCTTACCTCACCAAAAATACTTTCGGCTCTCAAAATAGTTTCACCAATTGCACTTTCAGAGACACCAACTTGCTGTCTGGTCGACAGTAAATTTTTCTTTTGGTAAGAATTGCCTAATTTTAGACGTAATCCACTTCCATTGGGGTTTTTATTCCAAACCAATAAAGCTCCTAATAATGGCGTCTTATCACTCAAGCTAAAATTCGAATTTGTTTTTTGTGACCTGTTGTTATGAAGAAATGAAGCAACTCTGAAATTACTTGAAAGCTTCTTACCATACACGAAAACAAGGCTTTTGGTTTCTGTGTCTGGGTTTTCTATGCTTGATATTCTCCCTCCAATGCTCAAACAGTTTCCATTTTTGCCAAAATTGTCACAATCATAGGTCGCAAAATGCGCAAAATTTGCATCTGTGACATTAGATAAATTATTCATTCCAGTTTTTACATTTGTTGCAGTATCTTTATTACTTTTTGTGCACCCATTGATTGTTGAGTCCAAGGAACAATTTGTATCCTCATGAAAAGGTTTGAGGTGCAGGTTCCATGAATTTCCATCATCACTTGTTAACAGATACCCATATAAAGTTGAGTTTTGGGTATATTGCCCTTGTGTATTATCAATCTGAAGTTCAGTTATTCCAGATAAAACACCCTCAAATATACCTGATACATTACTTGAACTTGGGTCTACACCAAATGTCAAACTACCAGTGGGATTGGTGAAATGTATCTTCCCAAAATTGTTTAAGCTGTTAATTATAACATTATAGCTATTTGGTAATTTACCTCTGTAGGTAAGGTTTGACTGGCTATTGGAAAGAGCTCCCAAACTACTATTTGTCTCTACCAAAATATCTGCAGTATTATCAGTTCCAGTACTTGAAATAGTGCCAGTATTTTGAATTTCATTAACTGATGATCCAGTAAATATAGATATGCCTCTCGCATTGGTTACTGCTGTGCTTGTAATATCCCCAGAGTTTATAATTTTATCAACTGATGCTCCATTATACACAGATATACCATTGGACCTATTATAAGCAGTTGAAACTAGTGATCCTTTATTTTCTATAGTTGATAGATTTGAGTCATTGGCCATTATGGCGGCATTATACCAACCGCTACCAGTAACTTTCACTATACCACTATTAGTAAAAGAACTTGTGCCTGTCGCCTGATATGCCTGTATCCCTCTTCCGCTATTTGATGAATTATATAAAACTTCAACTGTACCGGTATTTGTAACGTCTGTCTCAACTTGCGCATTAATTCCACTTGATTGAGTGACGGTTATGGTTCCTGCATTATTTATCGTATATGGCCCTCCAGAATTCAATAAGACAGTATGCCAATTTGAATGAATTGTAGTGCCAGATGGATTACTTAAATTTTG
>FZLS01000177.1 GCA_900197625.1 Rhodobacteraceae bacterium Water-Bin34
GTACTTGCCACTCAGTTTGCTAAGCTGGTGGCATAGTGTGACATTAATGTTACAACTAAAATAAAATGAAAAAAAATGAAATTAACTGTGTACAAAGGCTTTAAACTATGGTAGAATGGTACCATAATAATTGAGGAGACAGTTATGACATTACGTGAAAAGATATCAGAATATACCGGCTTTGCCTTCATCGCTATATTTGCTTTAGGGTGGATTGATGTAGGCTTTGGCCCACAATACACTTGGTGGAACCTGATCTCATACCTAGCTAACTAAGAGGAATATATATTATGAACTTGATTGAAAAAACCCTATCTACTACTCTTGCAACACGATTTGCTGACCAAGTAGAATTTCGTCCAGCACAAGTTACAGCAATCGCTCGTGAGCTTGGCATCAAAGATGGCGAAGCATACAAATATACTACATCGTTTCCAAAGGTTCGACGTGGTGTATATAACTTAGAGTCAGTAGTAGTGCCTCTACGTCAAATCCCTAATAGTGAGAAAAAATCAGTGGCAAGTGCAGTACAGTCTATTGTTAATAGCGAAATCTTTGTACCAGCAAAAGACCAGTATTATGTTCCTTGGGGAAACTCAAAAGATGTAGAAATGATTGTTAAGTCTGGATCATTCTATCCTACATTCATTACTGGTTTATCTGGTAATGGTAAGACTACTATGGTTGAGCAAGCATGTGCTCGCACAAACCGAGAGTACGTTCGTGTTCAAATCACTCCTGAAACAGATGAAGATGATTTGATCGGTGGCTTCCGCCTTATTGATGGTGAGACTGTTTTCGCAAAAGGTCCTGTTATTAAAGCTATGGAAGCAGGTGCTCTGTTGCTGATCGATGAGATCGACCGTGGTTCAAATAAGATCATGTGTTTACAAGGTGTGCTAGAAGGCAAACCTATTATGATCAAAAAGACAGGTGAAGTTATTAAACCTGCTGAAGGATTCAATGTAATATCTACTGCTAATACTAAAGGTCAAGGCTCAGAAGACGGCCGCTTTATTGCAGCAACTATTATCGATGAAGCTTTCCTTGAGCGTTTTACTATTACACTTGAGCAGCCTTATCCTTCAATGTCGATCGAAAAGAAAATTATCGTGAAGCATATGGATAAGTTCGATTGTAAAGATAATGACTTTGCCGATCGTTTGACACAATGGTCTGAGACTATTCGTAAAACATATGAAGATGGCGGAGTAGATGATATCATCTCAACACGTCGCTTGTGTCATATCGTACAAACGTTTTCTATCTTTAACGATCGTACTAAATCAATCGATCTTTGTATTAGCCGCTTTGATGCCGATACTAAAGAAGCCTTTAAGGATCTATATGCCTTAATTGATAATACAACTGAAGAGGCTGATAGTTCAGAATCTGCTGGTGTAGATATCGACAACATTCTTGATAATGCAATTTATTCAACAGAAGGATAACAATGGAATACAAGTTTAATGAAGATAAACTATTAAAGGAGTTCACTGAATATGTGAACTCCACATATAGTCAACATTATGGACAAACTAAGTTTCAAGCGAATGAAGTAATCGTTGACCGTGGTAACGGCACTGGTTTTTGTTTGGGTAATGTTGATAAGTATCTGCAACGATATGGAAAAAAAGGAGATGTGAGCGAGCATCGAAAAGATCTATTTAAAATTTTGCATTATACATTAATTGCATTATATGTGCATGATAAAGAAAATAATGATGTACAATAGCTTAAAAGTGTGGTATAATAACCTATATTCATTATGGAGAAAGTATGAAACTATCGAATGAAACAATTGGCAGTCTTAAGAACTTTGCCGCAATCAACAGTCAGATTGTTCTTAATCCAGGTAACGTGATTAAGACTATGTCTGAATCTAAAACTATTTTGTCGTCAGCAACAGTTGCTGAAGATATCCCGTCTCAGATCGGTATCTATGATCTCCATGAGTTCTTAGGTGCACTCGGCATGTTCGAAGATCCTGAGTTAACCTTTGATGATGAATACAAATCAGTCAAGATCTCACAAGGTCGACAGGCTATTAAGTACTTCTTCTCAGAACCGTCTATTCTTACAACTCCTTCTAAAGATGTTGTAATGCCTTCTGTTGATGTATCATTTACATTAACTCAAGAAAATATGGCGGCAATTCGCAAAGCAGCCTCTGCTTTAGGTATAAATACTGCAGTAATCACTGGTAAATCTGGAGAGAATACTGCTTCGGTAGTTGTAACTGATGTTAATGATGCAACATCTAACAGCTTCGAAATTGAACTAGATGGCTGCTCGAGAAGCGAAGAGGGCTTTAAGTTTGTATTCAATATCGCAAACTTCAAGTTTATCAATGGAGACTATGATGTTGCTATCACTAAAAAGCTAATTTCACATTTTAAACATACTAAAGAACCAGTAGAATACTGGGTTGCTTTAGAGAAAAACTCATCTTACGGAGATTAATAATGAGCGAAGAAAATAACGTAACACCTGAAGCCACAGAGACAGCAGCAGTTCAGCTGGGTCTTAATGATTTGCAGGCCACTATTCAAATTATTGACGTGGCATCAACACGAGGAGCCTTCCGTGGAGAAGAACTTACATCAGTCGGCGGAGTCCGAGATCGAATCAATGCTTTCCTTGAAGCAAACAAGCCAGCAGAACCTGAAGGCGATGCAGCTGCAGAACCAGATACTGCTAATGCTGAGTAACGAAGCGGATCGCAAAAAGGTCCTTGAATGCATGAAAGAAATGTCAAACTCAATGACACGTATTGATGCTGAACGGGACTTTCAAAAAGAAGCTGCTAATGCTCTTGCTGATGATGTTGCTATCGATAAGAAGTACATCAACGCACTGGCGAAGATCTATCATAAACAGAACTTCGCACAGTTTCAGCAGCAAAAAGAAGAAATTGAAGATCTTTACGAATCTATCGTAAAGTGACCTTGTGTCAGGGTGTAGCTCAGTCTGGTAGAGTGCTACACTTGGAATGTAGAAGTCGTTGGTTCGAGTCCAGCCACCCTGACCAATTTTATATGTACATATCTAGTTAGATGTGTTATAATAGACTTATTATATTATGGAGAATGCGTGAATGTCTAATGAATTTCTATGGGTAGAAAAGTATCGCCCATCTAAAATTGACGAATGTGTCTTACCAACCTCATTGAAAAAAGTATTTAATGAGATGGTGTCAACAGAACAATTGCCTAATATGTTATTCAGTGGTACAGCAGGTGTAGGTAAAACTACAGTTGCTAAAGCTTTATGTAATGAGCTTGGCCTTGATTACATTATTATTAATGGTTCTGAAGAAGGCAACATTGATACACTACGTGGCAAGATCAAACAGTTTGCCTCTAGTGTATCATTACAAGGTGGTTATAAGGTAGTAATTCTGGATGAGGCTGATTACCTTAATCCTCAATCAACCCAACCCGCCTTACGTGGATTCATTGAAGAGTTCTCAAACAATTGTCGTTTTATTATGACATGTAACTTTAAGAACCGAATCATTGAACCTTTACATTCTCGTTGTTCTGTCTACGAGTTCGCTATTCCGAATGATCAAAAGCCTGCAATTGCTGGCATGTTCTTCAAGCGACTGATGGATATATTAACAGCAGAGAATGTGGCGTTCGACAAGGCAGTCTTAGCACAACTTGTCGAACGTTACTTCCCAGACTGGCGTCGTGTCTTAAATGAATGTCAACGTTATTCTGTTAGTGGTACAATAGATGCTGGAGTCCTAGTTAATCTAGGCGACAGCAATATTACATCTCTTATGGATAAACTAAAAGGCAAAGACTTTAAAGGCATGCGTCAGTGGGTAGTTAATAATATTGATACCGAACCTCAAGCTATCTTTCGTGCAATCTATGATAAGATGGCTGATCATTTACAGCCGCAATCTATTCCACAAGTTGTACTCATACTTGCAGATTATCAATACAAGAATGCATTTGTTGCTGATCATGAGATGAATGTTGTAGCTTGTATGACAGAGATTATGGCAGGTGCAGAATGGAAGTAGGTATCAC
>FZLS01000178.1 GCA_900197625.1 Rhodobacteraceae bacterium Water-Bin34
ATCATATTTTGTGTCTTAATATGACACATATGATAAGTATGATAAGGATTGAGCAAAACATGGCGCCGAGGCGAAGGCGCGCGTAACAGATTTATTTCACTATTAAAACAAAAGGGTGGATAAAAAGGTGGATACAAATACACCACAATGATGCAAGACATTGATATGTAATATATATTTCTTGAAAAGTGGTGCCCCCACACGGACTTGAGGTCAAGCCCTTTTTAAGGGTTCGCTTCGCTCAACCTCTTTCCGTGTTACACACGTCATGAACCGCGTGATCTGTAGCATTAAACAATAATTGAAAAAACAAAATGTATGCAGTAACTATTCATTAGTTATACAAAGTTCATTGATTAATGATATATCTTCATAAAATTCTACCGCTCATTGCTAGTCCAATGTTTTTAGTGATCGTTCTAATTACATGGGGGATAGTTTTTAGATCAAGAATTGCTGGCATTTTAGCGGTCAGTATTTTAATTATTTGTTCACTACCAATATTTTCTAATAAGCTGATAACTAGTTTGGAAAATGAATATATGCTTTCAGATGCATCAAGTGCAAAAACTGCTGATGCAATTGTAGTCTTAAGTGGCATGGTTAGAACAATTGATAGCAAAAACGGATTATATTATGAATGGGGAGAAGCATCAGATCGTATTTTTGCAGGCATAGAATTAATCAAAAAAAATAAAGCCCCAATAATGATACTTACCGGTGGTAAACTTCCTTGGTCAGTAGGCAAGCCAGAGGGGGAATACCTGAGAGATGTTGCAATAAAGTATGGTGTCCCAAGTAAAAATATTCTTTTAACTGAAAATGTCGAAAATACCGACCAAGAAGCTAAAGCTGTTGCAAGATTGCTTAATGAAGCTTCACCTAAAATCATACTTGTAACATCCGCTTTTCATATGCCTCGCGCCCAAAAAGTCTTTGAAGCAGCTGGCATAAATACAGAACCATTTGCTGTGGATTTTTTGAGTGGAGCTGACAAGTCGACAATAATGGACTTTATTCCTTCAGCAGGAGCCTTAAATCAAACCAGCTTTTTTATAAGAGAGCTCATTGGTAGATTGTACTATAATTTAAAATACTAAATGTTCATTTGGTTGTATAAACTACTACAGTTTATTTACTAACCAGCTGAACTAATTAACAAATTCGGGATAATTCTGGTGCCCCCACACGGACTTGAGGTCAAGCCCTTTTTAAGGGTTCGCTTCGCTCAACCTCTTTCCGTGTTACACACGTCATGAACCGCGGTTAAGGATTTATTTGTAGTAACATTCTTTATGAGCTGGGTGTAAAATCTTTTCATCTATTAAGTCTCGACCATTATCTTTTATAGCACATTTTTGTTCGGGCATTATTACTACGACTGAAGTACCCTTGGAGACTTTGGTGCTAGACATGTAATTACTTTGAGTACAACTCGCTATAACAAGTAAAGTTATTAAAGATGTTATAAGTTTCATAGTAGTATATCATATTGAGACTGCATGATTATCCATACTATACAAAATAAACTTATGTCAATATGATATTCTTATAATAAGCATAGGTATACTATGTTAAAAGTATATGTATAATTTAGTAGCATAATAAGATTAAAAACTATTTTCTTAACTTGGATAGGTATGTGGAAGCCAGCGTACATCGCCTGCTAACGAGCTGAAATAATTATTAAATTCAGGATAATTCTGGTGCCCCCACACGGACTTGAGGTCAAGCCCTTTTTAAGGGTTCGCTTCGCTCAACCTCTTTCCGTGTTACACACGTCATGAACCGCGGTTTAGATTTATTTATAGTAACATTCTTTATGAGCTGGGTGCAAAATCTTTTCATCTATTAACTTGCGACCATTATTTTTTTTAAGACATTTTTGTTCAGGCATAACTATTAAGACTGAAGTATTCTTTATATCTTTTTTGTAATCGTTACGAACGTCGCCCACGACGGGATTTAAGGCGCTCATGTTCGGCAATCGTACCGTCATGGAATGTCCCAAACCATTTGTCCCATGGCACTTCTAGATTACCATAGTTGACTTCGAAATAACGGTGATGCATTTGATGGTGAAATGCACCCAGATCTAAAGCAGTTTTATCTTTAATCAACATACTTTCATAGCCAGTATGGCTTGTGGCTGCCTGCAATCCCTGAGATTGCATGTGGAACAAAATATGCAATGGATGGGCAGCAATCACAAAGTGAATCAAGATAGAGCTAAAGTAAATCAGATGCTCAACTGGATGCATTGACAAGCCCGACCATGGGCCAACATTAACGTTGCGATGATGCAAGGCGTGGAACCAACCATAGATGGGACCCCAATGAAGTAATCGATGCACCCAATAAAAATGAAAGGATATCCACACAGGTGTCAGCAAAAACCACAATACAAACAATACAGGGTTACTGGAGGGATTCATTATTGGGGTATATCCGTTACCCATGGCCCAAAACATCAGAACTTCATAGGCCGTCCAAAATCCGACACCACTGACCAAAGACCAGAACATGTTGTCACGAACCTGCCCGCCAAACAAAAATTGCTTACCTTTGTACATTAAGTCACGCGGGTCGAATTTTAGCCTGCTACCTTGTTTTTTTTTCATAAAAAAGAACCAATGTAATCCACCTGCAACCAACACTAATAACACTATGTTGCGTATCCATATTTGTGCGATCCACCCAAATGCAAATGTACTGGTTTCTTCCAGAGATGGTTGAAACCACATCCAAGAAATCATCACCACCACCAAAAGTATGACGCTTTCAGTTAATGCTAACCAGCGGGCGGTGATCCATCTTACCATCCTGACGGGATTAGGTGGCCAGGAAAAAAATGGTGATATTGAAATCGGCACGTCAGGAATATGACTCCATCCAGGTAATATCTCTGTATCGGGTTTATCAACCATTTCGCGTATCTCCAAATTAAAGTATCTATTGAGTCCTTGATACACTTGTTTAACTAGTCTGAATAATAGATATTATATATAACAATAATCTACTTTATAGGTATCAAATGATAACCAATCCAAATCTATCTCTGAAAGCCCTTCGTGCGTTTGCATTCGTCGTGGAAAATAGAAGTATTTCTGCGGCTGCACGAAAAATGAATATCGCCACCTCAGCGGTAGCCGCTTCTGTCAATCAGGTCGAGGCAGAGGTTGGCGCAAAACTTTTAGTACGTTCACGCGCTCACGGTGTTTCTCCGACAGAGCAAGCGATTGCACTTGCAACACAATTTCGAAATCTACTTGAAGAATATTCCCAAATCCTTGACCAAGGTCGGTCCTGGGCAAGTGAATTGTCAGGGACATTACGTATAGGGTACTATGCTCCAATAGCACCTGCATTTCTACCCGAGTTGTTAGTGCCAATTATGCAAAGCAGTCCCAAACTCCAGCTTTCAATGTCAGAACATAACAATGATAGTGCACAGGCTGCTTTGCTTGCTGGAGAACTGGATTTGATAATTTTCACAGGCCGCGATCTAAAACCTGGCATTGATACAACAACATTGATGGAATTACAGCCATATGTATTGGTTGCTGCCGGCCACCCGCTGGCGAAGCGTGACAGACTTACATTACAAGAAGTAGGTCACTATCCAATTGTACAGTTGGATTTACCAGTTGCAAGATCATATGTGAATGAGCTTTTCCATGATGCAGGTGTCGTTCCTAACGTGGTTGCAAATGCAAACAGTACGGAAATGGTTCGAAGTCTTGTGGGTGCAGGTCTTGGTATTGCCATACTAAGCATGCGACCTCGAACCACATATTCATATGGCGGAAATATTCTTTCCACAATCCCTTTGTCACCAAGCCTAACCCAAATTACTTTACATGCAGGTAAAATTAGTGGACGGCCTCGTCATGTTGTAGGAATTTTTCTCAACGCATTGAAACACTGGTGCGCAAGCCCTGATGTACAAAACGTAAAGGTTGGTCAATATGAATAAGTGCGATTGTTTCAACTTCTTTTCTTGAA
>FZLS01000016.1 GCA_900197625.1 Rhodobacteraceae bacterium Water-Bin34
AATCTCTAATAGTAACAAATAGTACAGCAATAAGTACAAAGCTTACATTTGGATCAAAAGAATCCATTCCTGGTCTAATTATAATCAAAACACCGATAAGACCAATAATTATTGCTAACCAACGTCTCCAACCGACAGTTTCACCTAGAAAAAATGCAGCACCCATTGTAATAATTAATGGAGTTACCTGAAAAACTGCTGCCACAGTTGAAAGAGGAATAAGTGTTAACGCTGTAATAAACGCAACTGCAGCTATTCCTTCAGCAAATTGACGTATTACCATTCCCTTCGTCCAAAAAACCTTTGAAGTAAGATTATATCCTTTAATTTTTGCCATTAGAGCAAATGCTAAGCTACTTCCGATTCCAAAAGTAATTAAGATTTGTCCTGTAGATAAGTTCACAGAAAGTTTTTTCATGAACAAATCTTCCATTGTGAAGCCAGCCATAGCTATTAGCATCAGTAAAATACCTTTGAAATTATTCATCAATTACTTTCAAAAAATTAGCTAAAAAATGCTTTATTTGTAATTATAATAAGATTCATTGACTAGCCATCACAATTACAAACAGTTATAGGCAACTTTATGTTAGATGAACGCAAAGAAATCCATCCCCTTTTTGAAGGTGCACCAAGCACAACAGATTTCAAAAAGTTAAGGAAGAGAATAATCCGCCAAACCCGTGAAGCTGTAGAACAATACGGTATGATTGAGCGTGGGAAGAAATGGCTGGTTTGCTTATCGGGCGGTAAAGATAGTTACACTCTGTTAGCTGCTCTTACAGAATTGCAATGGCGTGGCTTACTTCCTATCGAAATCATCGCTTGTAATCTTGACCAAGGGCAACCAAATTTTCCAGCAACAGTTTTACCAGAATTCTTAAAAAAAATGGGTGTCCCAAATAGAATTGAATATGAAGACACTTATTCAATTGTAAAAGAGAAGGTTCCTGCTGGGCGTACTTATTGTGCTATGTGCTCAAGACTTAGGCGTGGTAATTTATATCGAATAGCGCGAGAAGAAGGTTGTTCAGCTGTAGTATTAGGCCATCATCGAGATGATATTCTAGAAACATTTTTTATGAATTTATTTCATGGTGGCCGCTTAGCGACAATGCCACCAAAATTAGTTAACGATGAAGGGGACTTATTCGTTTACAGACCTCTAGCTCATGTAGCTGAGGCCGATTGTGAGAAATTTGCAAAAGCTCTAAATTATCCAATAATACCATGTGATTTATGTGGTTCTCAAGATGGATTACAAAGGCAACAAGTAAAATCTATTTTGGATGAATGGGAGCAAAACTCACCAGGAAGGCGTCAAGTTTTGTTTAAGAGCTTAACAAATGCTCGACCAAGTCATCTTTTGGATGAAAAGCTATTTAATTTTAGTGGCCTAATGCGTCCAAATCCTGCAGAAGATAAATAGCAATTCCCTTGACCTTTTGCTCAATAATCTATTCAACCAAACCAAATTAAAATTCCTATTATCTGGGCGATAAAATGCAAGACGACAATAATAAAAATTTGATATTAGCAAGTGTCCTTTCAATGCTAGTGCTTTTAACTTGGTTCTATTTCTTTCCACAAGAAGACTATCAACCGGTAGCAACCAATCAAAATGCTGTTTCCGATAACGGTATAGCAATCGCTCCATCTGCATCAAATGACATAGCATCTGCGCCTTCGTTAACGACAACAGTTTCTGAAACTCGCGAAATAGCCTTAGAAAAAACCAAACGAATAGAAATTAAATCAAATCGTATCGAAGGTTCATTATCATTAACGGGCGCTCGAATAGATGATCTTAAACTATTAGATTATAATGTAAAATTAAATGATGCATCCGAAAAAGTAACGCTTCTATCTCCAGCTGGCGGCCCGTCTGCTTATTATATTCTGCATGGGTTTTCACCTGCAGGATCACTAGACTTTAATGATGTGCCAACTGCAACAACTGTATGGTCAATTGAAGACGGTGATATTTTAACACCATCTTCACCAGTATTCTTAAAATGGAACAATAATAATGGTTTAATATTTTACAGAAAAATTGAAATTGACGATGACTATATGTTTACCATCTCTCAAAGCGTTGAAAATAATACAAACTCAAATATTTCATTAGCTCCATATGGCTTAATTGCACAAAAAGGGCCAATTGCGCGAGCTGCTTACGGGCGCCAAGAAAGTTCAAAAAACGGTGTTTATATATTACACGAAGGCATTGTGCTTCAAACAGGATCTTCACTTGAAGAGATCGATTATAGTGACATGCCTGATGAAGATTTTTCTTCGTCCGAGCGTGCAAATTTAAAAATTATAGATTCTAGCAATAAAGGTTGGATTGGTTTTACAGGCAAATACTGGATGACAACATTAATTCCTGACAACTCAGCCTTCAAAGCAGTATCAAAGTATTCAGAAAACGCTGACAGATACCAGGCTGAGGCGCGCCAAGAAACCATTCAAATACTTGCGGGCCAAACAAAAGAAGTACAGTCTAGATTATTCGCAGGTGCAAAAGAATACAAAACAATTAAACACTATGGAGATAAAGAAGGTGTAACTGACTTTGTAGATAGTATTGATTGGGGAATGTTCTTTTTTATAACTAAACCAATGTTTGCGTTATTACATTTTTTAAATAGCATGATTGGTAATATGGGTTGGGCAATTATAGCACTTACATTAATTATAAAAACGATATTATTCCCTCTCGCCTATAAATCTTTCGTATCAATGGCACGCATGAAAGAATTACAACCAGAAATGGAAAAACTAAAAGAAAAGCATGGTGACGATCGCCAGGCCATGCAAAAAGCTACAATGGAAATGTATCGAACAAAAAAGGTAAATCCAGCTGCTGGATGTTTGCCTATTCTTTTACAAATACCCATCTTCTTCTCTTTGTACAAAGTTATTTTCGTAACTTTAGAACTACGCCATGCACCATTTGTTGGGTGGCTTAAAGACTTATCAGTTCCAGATCCTAGTTCATTGCTAAATTTATTTGGATTAATGCCTTGGGATGCACCTGGTCCAAATAGTTTCTTTGTTATTTTGTCAATCGGCGTTTGGCCAATTTTAATGGGCATAACAATGTGGCTGCAACAAAAACTGAACCCAGCCCCTACAGATAAAACACAAGCAATGATTTTTGCTTGGATGCCTTGGGTATTTATGTTCATGCTTGGTGGGTTTGCATCTGGATTGGTAATCTATTGGGTTGCAAACAACACGCTTACTTTCATACAACAATATACGATTATGAGAAGCCAAGGAGTTAATCCAGATATTTTAGGTAATATGTTTAAGCGCTTCAAAAAAGAAGAAAACTAATGGGTTCCGTCGCTAATTTATGGCGGCACCCTATAAAAGGCGTTGGGCGCGAAGAGCTTAAAAGTGTAAAATTAGAAAATGGGCGATGTATGCCTATGGATCGAATTTGGGCAGTTGCTCATGAAAACTCAAAAGTAAACTTTCAAAATCCAGAATGGGCGTCATGTCTAAATTTTGTAAGGGCAGCAAGTAACTATGAATTAATGGCCATATCTTCTTTTTTAAACGATGAATCAGGACAAATCACACTCAAACACCCAAAACTAAACGACCTAACCGTCGACCCAGATTTAGACAGTGATAAAATCGTCAATTGGCTTATTAAGATATGTAATCCAAATCGTTCATTACCTCTAAAAGTATTTAAAACTAATAGAGGAATTACAGATACATCAGCAGAAACAATATCAATTCATTCTAACTCTACTTTGGAAGACCTTTCAAAAAATATGAACAAACCTTTAGACCAAAGGCGCTTTCGAGGAAATATATGGTTAAATGGTGAAACAGCTTGGTCTGAATTTGATTGGATAGGTAAAATAATGCGTATTGGTACTGCTGAAATAGAGATTATAGAACCAATTGAACGCTGCATGGCCACGACAGTGGACCCTGAGACCGCTATTTCAAATGCAGATACATTAAATACACTCAACAAAGTATATGGGCATCAAAACTTTGGAGTATTTGGTATAGTCTCAAAATCTGGTTATATAAACATCGGGGATAAGGCAGAATTAATTTAATGGAAATGCAATATACAATCGCAGAAAATGCAACTCCTGATGAGGTCGAGAAAGGACGATTGTTATTCTCGCAACCTACAGATTTTTTAAAAGGCGTTGTAGCAATGGATGGAATGCCTCCAGCTGATAGGATGGAAGTTTGTTTCGCAGGTCGTTCAAATGTTGGAAAATCAAGTTTGATAAATGCACTTACTGGGCGAAAGTCATTGGCACGTACATCGAATACCCCTGGGCGCACGCAAGAAATTAATTTTTTCACTCTTCATGAAAGCCATTATTTAGTTGATGTACCAGGTTACGGGTTTGCAAATGCACCATTACCTGTAGTGAAAAAATGGCAATCACTCTTAAAAGCATATTTATCAGGCAGAGCTTCATTACGTCGAGTTTTCTTACTCATAGACTCACGCCATGGTGTAAAATCAGTAGATGAAGAGATAATGGAATTATTAGGCCGATCAGCAGTAACTTTTCAAGTTGTATTAACAAAAGCAGATAAACCCAAGAAAATAGACTTAGAAAATGTAATATCAGAGACAAGTAAAATTGTAGCCAAATATCCTGCAGCTTATCCTGAGTTTGTCTTAACATCGTCTGAAAGAGGTGATGGAATACCTACATTGAGACACATTATAGGTACGTTAATCTAAATCTTAATATTTAAATTCTCTTGGCGACAGCTAATTTCCTAGTTAAAGATAACCAAACAAAAGGTGGTTATGGTTATGGAGAAGTCGCAGGCTATGGAACGTGATTCAATTGCTACAGCAAGAATGTTATCAGAAGCTTTGCCACACATACAGCGGCATGATGGCTCTATTGTCGTTATAAAACTAGGAGGCCATGCAATATCAAGTGATAAAGCGATGAAAAGCTTTGCTAGAGATATTGTATTAATGCACCAATGTAATTTGAAACCAGTTATTGTTCATGGCGGTGGCCCGATGATCAATGAAATGCTTGATAAGCTTAATATTCAAACTAAGTTTGTTGAAGGGAAACGAGTAAGTACTCCTGAAACAGTTGATGTTGTAGAAATGGTTTTATCGGGCAAAGTAAATAAAACAATAGTTCAAGCTATTAATAGCCAGGGCGGAAAAGCTGTTGGTTTATCCGGAAAAGACGCAAATTTATTACAATGTAAACAGGTTAATAAATTACTCGGTATGGTAGGTGATCCATATTCTGTAAATGCTGATGTAATTCATTCTTTAATAGAAAATGATTTCATTCCAGTAATAGCACCTTTAGGTTCAGGTGAAAATGGTGAAACATATAATGTTAATGGAGATACTGCTGCAGGTGCCATTGCGGGAGGCCTTAAAGCCGATAGATTGCTATTATTAACAGATGTTGATGGTGTTAAAGATAAAGATGGTGACGTTCTGACAAACCTCAGTGCAGAACAGGTCAACAAAATGACAAAAAATAATATTATTGTGGGAGGCATGATTCCAAAAACTCAGACTGCACTTGATGCAATATCTGATGGAGTCAGAGCGGTTGTAATTATGGATGGCCGTGTGCCTAATGCATGCTTATTAGAACTATTTACGGATCATGGCGCAGGCTCAATGATACGTGCATAATTAAAAGGTTAATATGTCAGATACAATACTTCGTCTAACTTTTTTCTTAAGTATTCTAATTATACTTATAATGGCAGAAATTTTATTGCCAAAAAAGAAACGTATTCATAACCGTAAAGACAGGTGGATTACGAATGGGTTAATAACTCTCATTAACACTGCATCCGTTAATATTGTTCATATAGCTATTCCACTTATTGCTATAGTTGCAGCGGTTGATGTTTCAAATGGAAAGATGGGGCTTTTCAATATAATAAATTTTCCAATCTGGATAGAAATAATACTAACGGTAATTATTTTAGATTTTATAATTTGGGGGCAGCACCTCTTAAGCCATAAAATTCCGTTTGTGTGGAGATTCCATAGAATGCACCACACAGATCGAGATCTTGATGTAACAACAGCTGTTCGTTTCCACCCTTTTGAAATTATTTTTTCAATGTTTATAAAGATAACATCCATTTATATATTAGGAGCAAGCGCTATTGCTGTAATAATTTTTGAGATAATGTTAAATGGGATGGCAATGTTCAATCACGCGAATCTAAGAATTCCCTTTAGAATTGAAAATATTTTGAGGAAATTTATTGTAACACCAGATCTTCATAGGATTCATCATTCCATATATATAGACGAGCATAACAAAAATTTTGGCTTTTCATTATCAATTTGGGATAAAATATTTAAATGTTATTTAGACCAACCTCGTGATGGCCATAAAGATATGAAACTTGGTTTAAAGTGGCAAAACGATAAACCAACAAAATTAGGTTGGTCACTTTGGATACCGTTCAAAAAATTATAAAATTATCAGATATAGAATCTTATACTAGCAAGATTGGTTTGGAAATTTCAGGTTCTTTTTATCCAAATCCAAATCAAACTATAATATTGCTTAGTCCTGCAGATAATTTTTGGGATATATTTAAAAAAAGTGAAGAATATACTCAAAAAGTAAAGGACCCTATAGATAATTGGTCTTTCAGAGTAATTTCAAACATTGCAAATAAGCTTTTTGCTAAACCTGAATTCCCTTTTGGTCAAAAAGATAACGCACCTTTCCTCGAGTGGGCAAAATTATCAGGAAAAGCGTGGAGTTCTCCTGTTGGAATGTTAGTTCATAATAAGATGGGTTTAATGATAAGTTATCGTGGTGCATTAGTATTTGATTATCAAATTAAATTTAAAAAATTATATACTAATAGCCCCTGCAATAAATGTATCGATAAACCTTGTATTAATGCATGCCCTGTAAAAGCTTTAACATCTAAAGGGTATGATATTCAAAGTTGTTATAATTTTTTAGATACTGCCGAAGGCAAAAAATGCATGAAAAATTCATGCCAAGTAAGAACTTCGTGCCCAATTTCAGTTGCAGTAAAACATAATTCAGAACATAGTCTTTTACACATGAACGCTTTTAAAGGAAATAAATGAAAAGGCTAATAATAACTCGCCATGCAAAATCTGGATGGGAAAATTTAGAACATACAGACTTTCAGAGAACATTAAATGAGCGTGGGTTAGATGCTTGTATTCTTATTGGAAATTGGTTGTCATCAAAAAACTATATACCGGATGAGGTTTTTTCATCTACAGCCACTAGATGTATTCAAACATGGGAGAATATTAATTTAAGAATAAATTCAAATGCAAAAGTTTCTTATAAAAACGACCTATACCATTCCTCACCAAATATGATTTTAAATTGTCTCAGTACAGCTACTAAAGATATAATCTTTTTGACTGCACATAATCCAGGGATTGGTGAATTTGCAGAAAAAATATGTAAATCTCCTCCTATTCATTACAGGTTTTTAGGATACCCTTCTGGTGCAACTACAGTAGTTGATTTTAATATATCAAATTGGAATCAAATAAAATTTTCATCTGGCATTCTGCAAGATTTTATTATCCCAAGTGAACTTAAATAAAAAAATATTAAACTTACGGAAGCAAAATCTTGAAAGAAAAAACTATTTTAATAACAGGATGTTCATCTGGGATCGGTTATGATGTTGCTCATACATTGTCAAAGAGAGGATGGCGCGTTTTTGCAACATGTCGATTAGAAAAAGATTGCATTAGACTCCGAAATGAAGGACTCGAAAGCTTCAGGCTTGACTATTCATGCGAGAAAAGCATTCAAACTGCTGTAGATGAAACATTTAAGCGAACTAATGGAACTCTAGACGCATTATATAATAATGGCGCATATGCTATTCCGGGTTTGGTTCAAGATATACCTAGAGAAGCGTATCGTGCAATTTTTGAAGTAAATCTTTTTGGTTACTTCGATCTTATAAATAAAATAATGCCATCCATGCACAATCAAGGTTACGGTCGTATTATTAATTGCTCATCAATACTAGGATTTACAGCAATAGAAGGTCGAGGCGCATATAATGCAACTAAATTTGCCATGGAAGGTTTGACCGACACACTAAGATTAGAGCTAAGGAATTCTTCTATAAAAATCATTTTGATAGAACCTGGGCCAATAACTGCAAGTATTAGAATTAATTCTCAGCCTCATTTTGAAAAATGGATAAACTGGAAAGACTCGAGTAATTACATTTTTTATGAAAAGAAATTGATACCAAGATTATACTCAACAAAAAATACTCTTGATTTTGGTGAGTTACCAGCTGCTGCAGTTACACAAAAAATAATTCATGCACTTGAATCAAAGAACCCATCACCAAGATACTATGTTACAGTACCTACTTTTATAGCTGGTATATGTAATAGGTTATTTTCAACACGAATTTTGGATTGGATTAAATCTAAAATTTAAACATATAGACTTCGTATAATCTCGAGCTAGATCGTAAAAAAAGGGGAATTTGTAAATGGACTTTCTTTATATAATTGTTGTTATCGCAATATTAGCAGTACTAATTGTGCTGATGATCGGACTTGGTGGCTTTACAACTGGAGGTAATTTCAATCGCAAATATGCTAATAAATTAATGAGGTGGCGTATCATTTTGCAGGCCATTGCGATTGGTTTAATTTTATTATTTATAGCATTAAAAGGTAGTTAAAAAATGGTTACACTAAACAAAATATACACCAAAACTGGTGATGCTGGTGAAACTTCTTTAGGAAATGGGCAACGGGTTGGAAAACAATCTCTGCGAGTAAATGCCTATGGAACTGTTGATGAAACTAATGCAACTGTTGGTTTAGCACGTTTGCATTCAACTGGAGACATAGATACCAGTCTAGCAATGATTCAAAATGATTTATTTGATTTAGGAGCTGATTTATGCCGCCCAGATATGGCTAATGATGCTGATGCAGAATATCCACCTTTACGCGTTAGCACTTCACAAGTTGAACGCTTGGAGACTGAAATTGACAAAATGAACAAAAACCTTTCTCCACTAAAAAGTTTTATTTTACCTGGTGGGTCAGAACTTGCAGCCCATTTACATCTGTGTAGAACAATTTCACGCAGAGCAGAGAGAATATGTGTTGAACTAGCTACATTTGAAGATATCAATAAAGATGCCGTAAAATACCTCAACCGCTTATCAGATTGGTTTTTTGTTGTTGGACGTGTTGCCAATAACAATGGTGAAAATGATATATTATGGATACCTGGAGCTAATCGTTAATAATATCTAAGTCTATTGCAATTAAATTAAAAATTACCACCAAGAAAAGTTTATAGTTAACGCGGCGTAATAATGACTTAAACTGTCTATTTTGCACTTTTCGACATCTTATATTGTAGATACAAGACTATTGATAATAAAATTATATAAATCCCGATGATTTAGGAGAAATGCATATGAAAGTGTTAGTTCCCGTTAAACGTGTAATTGATTACAACGTTAAGGTTCGCGTTAAAGCTGACGGAAGCGGCGTTGATCTTGCAAACGTTAAAATGTCTATGAACCCGTTTGATGAAATTGCTGTTGAGCAAGCTATTCGTTTAAAAGAAGCAGGCAAAGTTGACGAAATCATTGCTGTTTCAATTGGTGTTAAACAGTCTCAAGAAACATTAAGAACTGCTTTAGCAATGGGCGCTGATCGAGCAATCCTAATTGAAGCTACAGATGACGTTCATAATGATATCGAACCCTTATCAGTAGCAAAACTGTTAAAAGCAGTCATAGATGAAGAACAACCACATTTAGTTCTTTGCGGCAAACAAGCGATTGATAATGATTTAAATGCTACCGGACAAATGCTTTCAGCATTGTTAGGTTGGTCGCAAGCAACATATGCATCAGAACTAGACATAGATGGTGATGATGCCATTGTAACTCGTGAAGTTGACGGTGGGTTGCAAACAATAAAAATAAAAATGCCAACAGTAATTACGGTAGATTTACGATTAAATGAACCTAGGTATGCATCTTTACCAAACATAATGAAGGCAAAGAAAAAACCAATGGATGAAAAATCTCCAACAGACCTTGGCGTCGATATAACACCTAGATTAACAGTTATATCAACCTCTGAGCCAGCAGAAAGAGCTGCAGGTGTAAAAGTTGCTAACGTTACTGAATTACTTACGAAACTTAAAGACGAAGCAGGAGTTATATAATGGCCGTACTTTTACTAGCAGAAATTGTAGGTGGTGAAATATCTATAGACCAAACTGGAAAAGCTTTGACTGCGGTACAAAAATTGGGTGATGTTACTCTATTGTGTGCTTCAGCTGATTGCTCTAAAGCGGCAGCAGCGGCATCAAAGTTAGAAGGAATTAAAAATATCCTTTGCGCTGACAGCCCATTTTTGCAAAATGGTTTAGCTGAACCAACTGCAGACTTGATAGTTTCATTAGCAGCTGACTATGAGCATATAGCGGCACCTGCTACATCAAATGCAAAAAATATTTTGCCAAGGGTTGCAGCATTATTAGACTCAATGGTCATTACTGATGTAACTGGTATTATTGATGCAGAAACATTTGAGCGTCCAATTTATGCCGGAAATGCAATTCAAACAGTTAAATCGAGTGACGCAAAAAAGGTTGTTTCAATTAGAACCGCTGGTTTTGATGCAGCACTTGAAACTGGAAATGCATCAATTGAATCCATATCTGCATCAGGAAACTCAAATCTATCTGAATGGGTAGAAGATAAAGTCCAAACATCAGATAGACCAGAATTAACATCAGCAGAAATAGTCGTTTCAGGTGGACGTGGAGTTGGGTCAGAAGAAAGTTTTGCAATCATTGAAACACTTGCAGATAAACTTAATGCAGCTGTAGGAGCCTCTAGAGCTGCTGTTGACTCTGGATATGCCCCCAATGACTGGCAAGTTGGACAAACTGGAAAAGTGGTCGCTCCAAGCCTTTATATTGCTTGTGGAATTTCTGGAGCAATCCAACACTTGGCTGGCATGAAAGACTCCAAAATAATTGTAGCTATTAACAAAGATGAAGAGGCACCTATTTTTCAAGTTGCCGATTATGGGTTAGTAGCTGATTTATTTGATGCAGTTCCTGAGCTTTCAGACGCATTATAATAAAAAACTTAAAGGCTCTAGATTTAGAGCCTTTGAGCCTTAATATAAATAGCCAAACTAACTACCTTCTCCAAAGAAGCTATTGATCAAATTTGTCAAAGCATACGAAAGATTTTTTGCCTCGGGTCCTGAAGTGTTAATTTCAATATAAGAACCCTTAGATGCGGCTAGCATCATTAAACCCATTATAGAACTTCCAGTTACATCTAATCCATCTTTGGATACAATAACTGAAGCATCATGGCTTTCTACAACTTCAACAAACTTTGCTGAAGCTCGCGCATGTAAGCCTTTTTCATTAATAATTTTAATTTTACTTTTCATAAAAAATTTCTAAATACCCGCTGAACCGTTACAGCAGTTAATATATTTTTTTCCAGCTTCCATGGAAACATTTAATGCTTGATCAACACTCATAGAGCGGGATTTAGCAAGTTTAAGTAGCATTGGAAGATTTGCCCCGTAAAGAATTCTACGGTTATCACAATCACAAGCCTTCATAGATAAATTAGATGGCGAGCCACCAAACATATCTGTAACGACAATAACACCTGTCCCATTATCTACTAAATTTGCAACATCACATATTTCAGACTGTTTTTTTGAGCGATCACATTCAGCAGCAATGGATACTGCTTTAATGCCTTGTTGTGGACCCATAACATGAACTATTGCAGCTAAATATTCTTCTGCTAGCCTACCATGTCCAACAATTACAATCCCAATCACTCGGATAATTCTCCTAAGCAACGTATAATTTCGTTACGTTTTTTACTCATTATAATTCGGCTTAATTAGCCACATTTATTAAAATTAAACTATATGTATTTATTAAGTCATGGCAACCAGCCACACTAAATTCAAAACCTTAATAAACCGATTCTAATATTTATTTAATAACTTTTTTAAAAAATCTAAATAATAAATCAAAATAAATTTAATTACTCAGCAGCAAATCCCTTTTTGAAAAATTGCATAGCAACACTGTGCAAATTTGGGATATTACCTCCATAGATTAATGGAACATTACAACTATCTAAATTTATAAAACGTCGTTTTGGAAATCTTATTTTTTCAACTTCAGACAAGTTTATAACCAAATCTATATTTGTATTTTTTGTATAATCACAGTTTAATATGCCCACTTTAGAAATTTCAATTTTACCCATAATGTTGGGCGGACTTGTTGCGATGATTCTATTATCACATACATTGAGGTTTATATAATCATCTCCTACTAAAGTTGCGCCAATTGACATGCATGCAATCGCTAAAGATGACTTTCCACTTCTTGGAGCACCTAATATTAGCAAACCTTTTCCATTAAAGTCGACACAAGAACCATGTTGTATGCCAATTTTTAGTTTAATCATAAATTTATTGCCGGTTTCTTGATTCGAGAATTATACAAACTTAGATTCAAAAATTATAATAATAGTACTCTACAGATAATTTATATTCAGTCAAAATATCGAAATTTTTGTATTTATATGTCATTATTGTTCAATAAATTTTATTGCTATTAAATTTTTACATAAAAAAAAATTTGTTAGCGCTAACAATAGGATAAGGCTGTCGACACTCTTTAAATCGTCCGATATAGCAAAAACATATCTGCTAAAAACTTGTTGAACAAGGAGCACATCTAATGATTGTCGGACGCGTTAATCCAAATCAAACTTTAGAAGACAATGGGATTTCCAACACAGCGAAAGTATTTTACAATCTCAGAAATCATGACCTTATAACAGAGGCGATAAAACGTGATGAAGGCGTACTTGGTAATGGTGGATCTTTTTTAGTTTCCACTGGAAAGTACACTGGCCGATCACCAAAAGATAAATTTGTTGTAAATGAAAAAAGTGTTAAAGATACAATTTGGTGGGAAAATAATTCACCAATGGAGACATCAGCATTTAACCAATTAAAATCTGACATGTTAGATCATATGGTTCAAAAAGAATACTTTGTTCAAGATCTTTATGGTGGTTCCGATCCTGCACATAAGTTAAATGTTCGAATGATCACTGAACTTGCCTGGCACAGTCTTTTCATTCGGACAATGTTACGTAGACCAGAAACTAAAGAGTTAGACAGTTTCATACCAGAATTCACAGTAATTAATTGCCCATCTTTTAATTCAAATCCATCAAAACATGGGTGTAGATCAGATGTCGTTATTGCAATTTCATTTGAACAAAAAACTATTTTAATTGCAGGCACAGAATATGCTGGCGAAAATAAAAAATCTATCTTTTCAATTTTAAATTATCTTTTGCCTGAAAAAAATATTATGCCGATGCATTGTTCTGCGAACCATGCAATAGGAGATACAACTGATACCGCAGTTTTCTTTGGCTTATCAGGAACTGGTAAAACAACTCTTTCTGCAGATCCAAATCGTGTTCTAATAGGTGATGATGAACATGGCTGGTCTGATAATACGACATTTAATTTTGAAGGTGGGTGTTATGCTAAAACCATCAATTTATCTTCAGAAGCAGAACCAGAAATTCATGCAACAACTGAAAAATTTGGAACAGTTGTAGAAAACATGATTTATGATGACTATACAAAAGAATTAGATTTTAATGATGACAGCCTAACTGCTAATATGCGATGTGCTTACCCTCTAGAATATATATCTAATGCTTCAGAAACTGCGATTGGAGGTCAGCCAAATAATATCATAATGTTGACCTGTGATGCATTCGGTGTTTTGCCACCAATCGCAAGATTGTCACCAGAACAAGCTATGTATCATTTCCTTTCAGGATTCACATCAAAGGTAGCAGGTACAGAACGAGGAGTTACTGAACCTCAGCCAACTTTTTCTACATGTTTCGGAGCACCATTTATGCCGCGTAGGCCAGAAGTTTATGGAGCTTTACTGCGTGATAAAATTGCAAAGAATCAGTCAAAATGTTGGCTGGTTAATACGGGCTGGACTGGTGGAGCATACGGTAAAGGCTCTAGAATGCCAATTAAAGCTACCCGGGCATTACTAACTGCAGCCTTAAATGGTTCTCTTAACAACAGCTTATACCGAAAAGATGATAATTTTGGCTTTGAAGTACCAACTTATTTAGATGGGGTTGATACATCATTGCTAAATCCCCGGGATACATGGGAAGACAAATCTGCTTATGATACAGCTGCATCAAAACTTGTTTCAATGTTCATAAATAATTTTGCTCAATATGAAAATTTTGTTGGACCATCAGTTTTGGCTCAAGCAATTAAAAATAATTAGATATTAGTTATATTTTTTATTTTCTAAACGAACAATCAAACGGCTTCTAGCTTCTGGCAATTGTCGTTCTCCCAAAGACTCTGCCAACCAAGTTGTGAGAAAATGACCTGTGGTTTTTAAACTATCTAGCAAATCTTCACGACTTGCAGCTTCAAATTTATTTCGTAGAAAGCTTGGTAGTGGCAAAAGCCTATCTTTCCATTCTCCAGCAGCTTTTCTACTCACTGCACGACCTGATTTTGGTGAAACATAAATCAAATCTTGTGTTACATCCGTTACTGCACATGATGTCAAATCTAGCCCAAATCCCATTTCTTCAAGGACTTGCAATTCCCAGAGTGCATAAAGTGGCTCCCAATCACCTCCAGAGTTTAATGTATCCATTAATTTTAAAGTACTTTTATAGAGATCAATTAAAGGCATTCTCTCTGGAAAAGAAAAAGTAATAATTGAACAAATTGAGCTCAATGCTGCCAATCTTAACCTGTCATCAAACATATCAGAACGACTTTCCAGTTGTTCAACACGGTAATTTCCTAAATGCTCTTCCAATCGTGCGCGCCATTCTAATTTAACTTGTGAGCCAGGTTGTAATGTTGCTGCCATTTTTCTAGAAGCACCACCTCGGACGACACCCGAGTGACGCCCATGTGATGGGGTCAATGTATCAATGATAACTGAGCTTTCACCGTACTTACGTACGGATACAATCACTCCTTCGCTAGTCCATTCCATTATTTATATTAGGCATTTAAGCTCTTATCGTCTAGTAGATGTCTTCCATTTTTATCTTCTACTTCAAGCACCCATAGATCAGCATCAAACTTTAACTGTTGTGTTATGGTGTTATCAATTTCTGTTTCAGACGCTGCTGAAAAAAGAGACCATTCTCTATCAAAATTCTCATTTAAGGTTCTATGAAAAAGTTCTGCATTTCCATCTAGTCTGTTTAGTTTTATCAGAATCGATCCGGCAGTATTGTCTCCCTTTTTTACAACAAAAGCAGGTATTTCTAGAAGCTGTAATCGCTTTCTGTATGCCGATATCCAAAATTCTGTAGTTATGCGCGCATTCATTTTGTATCTTTAAAATTTAGACCCATTTCAGTATACCGCTCAGCTTCATTTTCCCAATTAGGCCTTACCCGAACCTGCAAGAACAAGTGAACTTCGCGGCCCATCATTTCTTTTAATTCATTCCTAGACGCCATCGAAACACTTTTTATTGTCTCACCTTTAGGCCCTAAAGCTATGCCTTTATGTCCTTCACGTGCAACATAAATTACTTGCTCAATACGAACAGAGCCATCTTTTTTTTCATCCCATTTTTCCGTTTCAACAGTTAGGGTATAAGGTAATTCTTGATGAAGTCTTAACATTAGTTTTTCACGAGTCATTTCAGCTGCAATCATTCGCATTGGAACATCTGCGATTTGGTCTTCAGGGTATAAATACGGTCCAACTGGTAAATTTTCAGAAAGCCAGTCTTGAAGAACTTTTACGCCATATCCTTTTTCTGCAGAAATCATAAATGTTTCTTCAAAATTTAATCTTTGGTTTAAACTCTGTGTTAAGCTCAAAAGTGCATCAGATTTAATCTTATCAATTTTGTTAATTGCTAGTATTAATCTTTGATCTTTTACATCACGTTTTTCTAGGCCTTCCAGTATCATTTCTACGCCAGAAGTTATACCTCGGTGAGCTTCTACAATTAACACAACAATGTCTGCATCTGCTGCGCCACTCCAAGCAGCAGCAACCATTGCCTTGTCTAGTTTTCGCCTTGTTTTGAATAGCCCAGGCGTATCCACGAAAACCAACTGGGAATTTTCTTGCATTGCAATTCCCCTGATACGGGCCCGAGTAGTTTGAACTTTATGTGTAACAATTGACACCTTAGCGCCAACAATACGATTCATTAAAGTGGATTTACCGGCATTCGGCTCACCAATTAACGCTACAAATCCACATTTTGTATTTTTCATATCTATCTCTCTAACTGACTCAAAAGGTCTGCAGCAGCTTCTTGACTTGCTGCTCGTTTTGATTGCGCCTTTGCTTTAGCGCTTTGGCCTGTTTCTAGACTTACTTCAATTGTAAATATGGGCGCATGATCAGGGCCAGATCTACCAACTTCAGTATACTTTGGTGTAGGCAATTTTTTAGCTTGAGCCCATTCTTGTAATATTGTTTTTGAATCCCGAGCATCATGAGCAGCATTATTTATGTGATTTTCCCATAATCTTAATACAACATCTCTCGCTATTTCAAAGCCAGCATCAAGATATACTGCTCCAATTACAGCTTCCATCGCATCGCCAAGAACTGCTATTTTTCGTCTTCCTCCTGATAACATCTCAGACCTACCCATTTTCAAGGCTTCACCAAGTCTTATCCCGACAGCAATCTCAGCACATGTCTCTTTACGAACAAGTGCATTAAACCTAGGTGCCAATAAACCTTCTGCCGCATCTGAATCTTTGTGAAATAAAGCATCACTAATTGATAATCCAAGCACCCGATCACCTAAAAATTCAAACCTTTGATTGTCTCCACGGGTAGCTGATGACAAGGAAGAATGAGTCATCGCTTGAATTAAAAGTTCAGGCTTATGAAAATTATGGCCTAATCGCTTTGAGAACGCAGTTAGTTCAGCTGAGGGCTTCAATTTAATGCCTTAAAAAATCGATCTTTTCGCCATGTCCAAAAATACAAAATTCTTGACCCAGCAGATGAGAAAATCACACGATCTGCACGCCCTATTAACTGCTCAAAAGGTACGAAACCCACACCTCCAATATTTGCTGGTATTCGGCTATCTCCAGAATTATCTCTATTGTCTCCCATAAAGAAATATTGCCCCTTAGGAACAGTAAATACTGGTGTATTATCTGCAAATGTTTCGGCAATATTCAATACATTATGTTCAACACCGTTTGGTAGCGTCTCTATTGCCAAATCTTTCTTACAATCTGCTCCAAGCCCAACAGGATCATTTGCACAACGTGGAATATTCTTCATAGGTCCTTGTTGGCTTTTTACTTCTATAAAGGATTTTGTTTGTACCTGAGGGACCAGTTTATCATTTAAATATAAAACTCCATTTTTCATTTGCACTCGATCACCTGGAAGACCAATTAAGCGTTTTATGAAATCAACTTGTGTTGAAGGGTGTTTAAAAACAACAATATCTCCTCGTTCAGGCTCATTGCCAAATATACGTCCAGAAAATGGACACATAGAAAATGGACACGAGTGACGCGAGTAACCGTAAGCCATTTTATTCACAAACATAAAATCACCTATTAACAAAGTGTTCTTCATAGACCCTGATGGAATCCAAAATGGTTGAAAAAATATGGTGCGTACAACTCCTGCAATTAACAATGCATAGACAACTGTTTTAATTAATTCACCAATTCCATCTTCTTTTTTTTGTTTGACTGCCATTTTAAACTCTTGAATTTATTTTAATATTACTTGGGCTAATGCTTTCTTATAGTCAACCTGTCATTATGAAATAGGCAATGCTTCAATAACAACAAATGCCTGCGCCCAAGGATGATCGTCCGTTAAAGTTACATGGACTATAGCTTCATAACCTTCTGGTGTCATGTCAGACATTTTTTTTGCTGCCCAACCAGTTAATTTCATTATTGGTTGACCCGTTTCTAAGTTTGATACAGACATATCCTTCCAAGAAATCCCCATAGCTAATCCAGTTCCCAAAGCTTTAGAACATGCCTCTTTAGCAGCCCAGCGCTTAGCATATGTACCAGCTATATCTTTTCTTTTTTCGGCTTTATTTTGCTCGATAGGTGTAAAAACACGATCTTTAAATCTTTGGCCAAATCGGTCAATTGTTTTTTGAATACGATCTATATTTGCCAAATCAGTTCCAATTCCCAAGATCATAAATTCAATCCACCTAATGTTAATAACAAATCAATAATAAATTACTATGATCTCGCATCATTCATTAATTTTCGCATTTTCTTTATTGCTGCTTCAAGACCGATATAAATACTTTCACCAATCAAAAAATGGCCAATATTTAATTCCATTAATTGAGGAAAAGCTGCAATAGGTTTAACGCAGTCAAATGTTAATCCATGTCCAGCATGCACTTCTAAGCCTAATTCGTTTGCATATTTGGACATTTCACTCAACCGTTCTAATTCAGCTTCACAATCTACAACTCTTCCCTCTGCATGTGCATCACAATACGCCCCAGTGTGCAATTCTATTACAGGCGCACCAATCCTAGCAGCACTTTCAATTTGCCTTTCATCAGCAGCTATGAATATTGACACTCTGCATCCAGCTTCGCGTAATGGAGCAATAAAATCTCCAATTTTATTTTCTTCACGGGCAACTTCCAATCCACCTTCAGTAGTACGTTCTTCTCTTTTTTCTGGAACAATACACACCGCATGAGGTACATGACGAAGAGCAATATCTTGCATTTCCTTTGTTGCTGCCATTTCAAAGTTTAATGGAACTCTTAATCCATTTATTAAAGATTCTATATCTTTATCGGTTATGTGACGCCTGTCTTCACGCAAATGCGCTGTAATACCATCTGCACCTGCATTTTCAGCCAGTAATGCAGCCCTTAGTGGATCGGGGTACCTACCACCTCGTGCATTACGTACTGTAGCAACATGATCAATATTTACACCTAAACGCAAACTATTTGAAGATGAATGTACCATTGTAATGTCCTCTAATTCTATTTTTTGAATTATCTATAAGTTTAAAATATTATTTACTTTGATATATCTTTATTTGAACTTTCGGCTTCTTTTTTATCACGAATTTCTTTTATTTTTTCCATTAGACGACCACGCCGGCGTTGCTGATATGCTTTCACTAAAGGCTTTGATGCAAAATATATAATTATTGCAGTTATAAATCCTGGCAATAAACCACCTAAAAAATATGGAATAAATACACTATGAAAAAAATCTACAAACCCACTCCATTTTGTTGGTCCATAACCAAACAAAAATTTTATACCACTCCAGATGCTCCCAAAAGCTTCACTGATGCCAAACCTAATTGTGTGCCAAGCAGTTTCTTCAGGGCCTTTTCCCATTATAAATAATCCCGTTTGATAGCTCACAACACCAATTATTGGAAATGTTACAGGATTGCCAAAAAACGTGCCCATTAAGGAAGATAATACATTTCCACGTAAAATAATTGCAAGAAATGCTGCTAAAAAGAAATGCAGTCCAAATAGTGGTGAAAAACTTGCAAATGCTCCACATGCAAATCCTAGAGAAATTCTATGAGGAGTATCAGGAAGGCGCTTCAAACGGTAACTTGTATAATTAAGAACTCTACGCCATCCAGAACGCGGATAAACCCCTTCTTTAAACCATTGTAAATATGAAAGTGGAGTGCGGCGTTTAAACATTAGATCGAAAATTTACCTTAATATGATTTATTTTTTCAGTGTAACTTGATGTCTTCTAGATTGTAAAACTTGAGCAACATCTGAGTCAGCTTCAACAGCAGTGATTATATTTTCTAGATGTTCCACATCCCTAACTTGAATATCAATTGCAATACGATAAAAATCTTGCTTCCTATCACTAAAATGCATGTCAACTATATTACTATCTTGCTCAGATATTAAGATACATATACGGCCTAAAACACCACTAAAATTAGCCATTGTAACTTCAATTGTAACTTTGTTTACAGTTTCACTATGACCCTTTGTCCAAGTTAAATCTATCCACCGATCTGTTTGGTCTTCATACTCAATTAAAGTATCACAATGAATAGAATGTACCGATACACCCTTACCTCTAGTCGCAATACCAACTATTCTTTCACCAGGTAAAGGTTGGCAACAAGATGCTCCTTCAATGTATTGATCAGCTTCCAATCCTATAACTTTCGCAGCAGAATTATTAATGTTGGTTTCTGACTTTTGAAGTAGTGAAGGATAAAGAGCCTCCACAAGCTCTACTCCCATTAGTTCTGCACTTCCTAGTTTTAATAAAACCTGTTTGTAATCCTTCAAACCAAGCTTTTTTGCGGCAGTCATTAAGGCTTTGTCTGTAGCTTTTTTCCCAACATGCTCAAGCGCAACTCTAGCTAATTCCCGACCAAGTTTGATATATCCAGCCTGATGGTCTTCACGCAAAGCACGGCGAATAGCTGATTTGGCCCGTCCAGTAATTACGATATCAATCCATGTTGCTTGAGGCCTCTGCCCAGTTGCTGTTTGAATTTCAACCGATTGACCATTTCGTAAACGTGTCCATAATGGAACTCTACGACCGTCAACTTTTGAGCCCACACAAGTTGATCCAATTCTTGTATGAATAGCAAAAGCAAAATCTATAGGCGTAGCACCTCGAGGTAATTGGATTACGTCACCCTTCGGTGTAAAACAGAAAACTTGATCAGAAAACATTTCAAGTTTTACATGTTCTAGGAAATCTTCATGGTCATCTTCTTCATTTTCAATGCGAACTGCTAAACTTGACAACCAAGACAATGGATCAACTGTAAATTGGTTTTTTGCTCGCCGACCATCTCTGTAAGACCAATGAGCAGCAACCCCAACTTCAGCCACTTCATTCATTTCTCGAGTACGGATCTGAATTTCAACTAATTTACCATCTCGCCCAGAAACTGTTGTATGAATTGATCTGTATCCATTCGATTTTGGCGCAGATATATAATCTTTAAATCGCCCAGGCACACCAGTCCATCTTTGGTGAACTGCCCCTAGTGCACGATATGCATTATCTTCATTTTCTGTAATAATTCTAAATCCATAAATATCAGAAAGCCTAGAGAAACTTTGTTGCTTTTCTTCCATTTTTCTCCAAATGGAATAAGGTTTTTTTTCACGCCCTGTAATACTTGCTTCAATATTATTGGATGATAGCAAGGTACGCACATCTTTAATAATTGAAGGTATCAAATCTTCAGATTGATCTCTTAAATTAATAAATCGACGTATAATGGAATTCCTAGCTTCAGGATTTAAAACCCTAAAGGCTAAATCTTCTAGTTCTTCACGCATCCATTGCATACCCATTCGCCCTGCAAGAGGTGCAAATATGTCCATGGTTTCTCGTGCTTTACTAATTTGCTTTTCAGGGCGCATATGCTTAATAGTTCGCATATTGTGTAGCCTATCGCCAAGTTTAACCAGTAAAACTCTTAAATCTTGTGACATTGCTAGTAATAATTTTCGAAAATTTTCTGCTTGCTTTGCCTGTACTGAAGATAACTCTAAATTTGTTAACTTTGTAACACCATCTATTAATTGAGCAATTTCAACTCCAAATAATTCTGATAATTCTTTAAAGCTTGCATCTGTATCTTCTAATGTATCGTGGAGTAATGCAGTAACAATGGTGTCATCATCAAGCTTTTGACCTGCAAGAATAATTGCAACTTCGATTGGGTGTGTAAAATATAACTCACCTGATTGACGCCTTTGTTGGGCGTGCTTTACCTTACCATATTCATAAGCACGTCGAATAAGGTCTTCGTTACATTTTGGATTGTATGTAAGCACATGATCAACAAGAGTCTGTATATCGATCATTTAGCCGGCTCCTAGGAATAGGCCGAAGCCCACTTATTTCGATTCCTGAGCTTCCATGAGTGCACGCAATAAATTTTCATCATTCATGCCATCATCTGGCTCATCATCTGCACCACCCATCAACAAGGCCATTTCATCTTCTTCTGGCTCATCAACTTCAATTTGTGTTTGGTAGCTTTGAACGGCCGCTTCATGCAAGTTCGCTGCACTTAATGTTTCATCAGCAATTTCACGTAAAGCAACAACTGGATTTTTGTCATTATCGCGCGGAACAGTTATCTCTGAACCAGAGGAAATCTCTCGTGCACGGTGTGCAGCCAACATTACCAAATCAAACCTATTTGGTACTTTATCAACACAATCTTCTACTGTTACACGTGCCATGAGGAAACTCCAAGTTTTTAGATGTCTTCAGAAAGCTGTTACTTAAGGTGTTTTTATAAAAATGGCAAGAGCAGTTAAAGGAAACTAATTAAGCAAATTGACTAATTCCAATTGAAAGCTCAGGGTTTAATTTATTTAACATTTCTTGAGGTGTTTCATTTAAAAGAGGGTGCTTCCAATGAGGAGCCACGTCAATTAGTGGTATTAAAACAAAGGGTCTATCTTGGATACGAGGGTGTGGTAAAATTAATTGTTCAGGAATTTTGACCTTCTGCATATCAAGAGGCATATTTAGCCATTCATTTACATATGTATTATTGGGGAAAATGATATTATCAAAATCTATCAAATCAATATCAAGTGTTCTTTGGCCCCATCTTTTTATTCTAGTTCGTCCAAAATCTTCTTCAATAAGGTGCAGCTGATTCAATAACTCTTTAGGCAAAAGGCTTGTATTACCCGAAATCACGCAATTTATAAAATTGGGCCCTGATCCTGGAGGAAACGCAGGTGTTTCGTAAAATTTACTTATTTTTATATCTTTGATAGTTTCAGAATTAAAAGTTTTTATAGCATCTGAAACTAAATCATAAGATTCTTGCAAATCATTGGATAAATTAGAACCTATTGCTATAAGTATTTTTTTGGTATTATTTTTTGACATTAAATATTGATTAAATAACCTTGCTAGTTAATGGTTTATCCTATTTCTTAAGTATTTTGAATCATAAATTGAATAACTAAATTTAGTCATAAACTCATAAAGGATAAAGCATGAATTATAATGATGAGCGAACAGCGCTATTTATTGACGGGTCAAATCTTCATGCTTCTGCGAAAGCTTTAAATCTTGAAATTGATTATAAAAAGTTAAGAAAAGAATTTGTGGGACGTGGAAAACTTCTGCGAGCATATTACTACACAGCATTAATTGAAAACGAAGAAAGTTCTCCACTACGACCACTTGTAGATTGGTTAACTTATAACGGTTACACAATCGTATCAAAGCCTGCGAAAGAATTTACTGATTCTGCAGGACAAAAAAGAATAAAAGGTAATATGGATATTGAATTAGCAATTGACGCTATGGAATTAGCTCCAAATATTGACCATATTGTTATATTCTCTGGAGATGGCGACTTTCAATCTTTAGTCAAATCTTTACAGCGCCAAGGTGTACGAGTTTCAGTTGTTTCCACTAATCGCTCACATCCCCCGATGATCGCTGATGAACTACGAAGACAAGCAGATAATTTTATTGATCTCGAAGAATTGCGTGATGTCATAAGTCAAAATTAGAACAAAAAATTTTATTAATATCCATTGTGCTAATAATGGATATTAGTTTAAAATAATCTTTATGGAAAAACCAAATATAGACCTATATCTTGCAGCACCACGAGGATTTTGTGCTGGCGTTGACCGTGCCATTAAAATTGTTGAAATGGCTCTTGAAAAATGGGGCGCTCCTGTTTTTGTGAGGCATGAAATAGTACATAATAAATATGTAGTTGATGAATTACGTTCAAAAGGTGCTATTTTTGTCGAAACACTCGAAGAATGTCCATCTGATAGGCCAGTTATTTTTTCTGCCCATGGGGTTCCAAAATCTGTTCCAGCAGCTGCAATTGCTCGTAAAATGGTTTTTGTTGATGCCACTTGCCCACTTGTCAGCAAAGTACACATTGAAGCTGAACGACACCATTCAAATGGGCTTCAAATGGTAATGATTGGGCACAAAGGGCATCCTGAAACCATCGGAACAATGGGTCAATTACCAAAAGGTGAAGTGCTTTTAGTTGAAACACCAGAAGATGTTTCTAGGATAATACCTCGTAATGATGAAAAACTTGCTTACATTACTCAAACAACTCTTTCAGTTGATGATACAATTGAAATAGTTAAAAAGCTCAAAGAACGTTTTCCAAAAATTATTGGCCCCCACAAAGAAGACATTTGTTACGCAACAACAAATCGCCAAGAAGCAGTCAAGGCAGTCTCTCCAAAAGTTGATGCATTATTAGTGATTGGAGCTCCAAATTCATCAAATTCAAAACGATTGGTTGAAGTTGGAAAATCATCAGGATGTAAATACTCTCAAATGGTTCAGCGAGCATCTGATATTGATTGGCGAGCATTAGAGGGTGTCAAATCTATCGGAATAACCGCTGGAGCATCAGCGCCAGAGATACTCATAAATGAAGTCATATTAACTATATCAGATCGTTTTAACGTGACTCAAAAAATTGTCGAAACGGCTGTAGAAAATGTTGAGTTTAAGGTACCTAGAGTATTACGCGAAGCATTATGATGACAAGAATACCAAAGCCTGCCAAGATACTAGGATTACTTGGGTTATTACCATTTCTTATCGCACTTTTTTCAGCAATTAGTTTAGACCTTCAATTAAGCTTAGAAACAAATCTAAAAATAAATATTTCTGAACTCCAAGCTATATATTCAACAATTATTCTATGCTTTATGTCAGGAACATATTGGGGGTTTGCAGCAAACACAAAAAAACAAAGTTTTTTGCCCTATACGCTATCAATATTACCAACATTTTATATTTTAAGTTTACACCTATATTTAGCTAAATATTTAATACCATTAATCGCCTTTGGATTCATTTTATTAATACCTATTGATATATATTTTTCAAAATCCAAAATGGCACCTGAGTGGTGGCTTAGATTAAGAATTCCTCTTTCTATTCTGGTATTTGGAATTCTAATTCTTTATAATTTTATATAAGATAATAATGATTACTGGAGTATCCTTTGGATAAAGAAACTATCAAGTATTATGAAATGTCTGCACAGTCGTATCTTGATAAAGTATGTAATATTAATCCAGATAGTGACCTTCTGTCATTTATAAAATCAATTAAAGCTGGAGGATTAATATTAGACCTTGGATGCGGTCCAGGACACTCTTCAGCAATGATGCAAGCTGCTGGGTTAAATGTTCATGCATCTGACGGCAGTCAAGAGATGGTAAAGTTAGCCAATGAAATTTTTAATGTTCAAGCAGTAAAAGCTGATTTTAATGAACTTTCAGATATCAATTTGTATGATGGGGTTTGGGCAAACTTTTCGTTACTCCATGCACCAAGGTCTGAAATGCTCCCAAATTTAATCAGAATTCATAGGGCATTAAAGAAAAAAGGTTATTTGCATCTTGGTTTGAAAATAGGACAAGGTGAAAAGCGTGATACTTTAGGACGCAAATATACATATTATCAGCCAGAAGAAATAAATTCCCTTCTAATTTCAGCAGGATTTACTATAAATACACAGCGTTTGGATATGGATGGAACAGTTTCGATGACAGGCGCAATTGAACCTTTTATGATTGTGACTGCTTATGCCTGAACTTTATGCTTATACTGATGGTGCATGCTCTGGTAACCCTGGACCTGGAGGGTGGGGAGTATTGATGGTTGCCAAAGAAGGTTCATCGGTAATAAAAACAAGAGACTTATCCGGTGGAACTGTTGAAACCACTAATAATCAAATGGAATTAACTGCTGCTATTATGGCGCTTGAAGCATTGGAAAAACCAAGCAAAATTACAATAGTCACAGATAGTTCATATGTAAAAGATGGTATTACAAAATGGATCTTTGCATGGAAAAAAAATGGCTGGAAAACAGCTGCTAAAAAATCTGTAAAAAATGAAGAACTATGGAAGCGTTTAGAAAATGCTACCCAAATTCACGATGTATCGTGGGAATGGATTAAGGGTCATGCAGGTCACTTAGAAAATGAGCGCGCTGATGAATTAGCTCGAAATGGTATGGAACCATTTAAAAACTAAATTAGTTTTTTATTTGGGAAAGAATAACCAAGTAAGAAATCATGAGAATCCATTGCACCTTTCCCAGCTCTTTGTAATCGCGTTAATCTAACCGCACCACTTTGACAAGCAATTGAGACATTATCTAATATTTCTCCCGGAGAACCTGAACCTTCAATAACCTCACTCATTAATACTTTAATTCTTTGCTCCCCATCATCAAACCATGCACCTGGGAATGGTGACAATCCTCTAATTTTTCGATCGATCTCAATGGCTGGTTTATTCCAACTAATTTTTGACTCACTTTTATCTATTTTTGTCGCATATGTAATACCCATATCTGACTGAGGCACAGCTTCAAAAGAGTTGGGGTTTTCAAGAACTTTTATAATACATTCTGAGCCAATATTAGCTAATCGGTCATGCAAAATTGCTGTTGTATCCGTGGGCAATATTTCTGTTTCTTTTTTATAAAGAACATTGCCTGTATCAAGTCCAGCATCCATTTGCATAACACAAATACCAGTTCTGTCATCCCCAGATATGATTGCACGATGTATAGGTGCAGCTCCCCTCCACCGAGGAAGAAGACTTGCATGAATATTTAAACAACCCTTGTCGACTGAGCTCAGGATTTCTTGTGGCAATATTAAGCCGTATGCGACAACAATAGCTATATCTGCATTCAAAGCCACAAAGTCAGAGACAGCCGCCTTACTTTTAAAGTCTACAGGGTGCCTTACCTCTAACCCTATTTCAAGTGCTCGACTATGAACTGGTGTAAGTTTTTCCTTTTTTCCACGTCCTGCTGGACGAGGTGGCTGACAATAAACAGCTATCACATCATGACCAGAAGCAATAATAGAATTCAAAATAGGCACTGAGAATTCTGGAGAACCCATAAAAATTACTCGCATTACTTCAATCCTTGCTTTGATAACTTTTGCGATTTATTTATTAACATCTTTCGCCTTACATTACTTAAATGATCAAAAAACATTTTTCCATTTAAATGGTCAATTTGATGTTGTACCGAGACTGCCCATAGTCCCACAAAATCTCTCTCAATTTGATTTCCATTTTTATCAATATAGCTTATTGTGACTGCTCTCGGTCGCTTAATTTTTGCCCATACACCTGGAAGATTTGGACTTCCTTCTTGGTTTTCAACAAATATATCAGAAGAATATAATATTTTTGGATTTGCCATTTCAAATGGTTCAACTTTACCATCACCAACATCAACCACAGCTAAAGAACGCATAATGCCAATTTGGCATGCAGCAAGACCGATACCAGGCATATTATACATGCTATCAAACATATCTTTCCATATTTCGTGTTCTTTAGCAGTAATAGAACTCACAAGGTCACATTTTACTGATAAACGTTTATCGGGGTACCGAATAAACTTTTTCACGGCCATCAAGTAAGTGCCAATTCTTTTTTAAATTTAACCATTTTCTTCGTCATCATTGATCTCTTCATCCTACTTAAATGATCAATAAATAAAACTCCATTTAAATGGTCTAATTCATGTTGCGCACATGTTGCCCAAAGATCATCAAAAAGCTCTTCATGATGTTTACCATCAATATCTAAAAATGACATCCTGACTTGTTTGGGTCTTTCAACATCTTCAAACAGATCTGGCAACGATAAGCAGCCCTCCGAATATGTATTGAGCTCTTCTGAAACCCAGGTAATTTCCGGATTTATTAAAACTAATGGATTATTATCAGTTTCACTATCAGTACAGTCCATAACAAATATTCGAGCATCTGAAGCAACTTGTGGCGCAGCCAATCCAACTCCTGGTGCGTCATACATTGTCTCAATCATAGATTCAGCTAATCTTCTAGTATCTGCATCTACAGAAGGCACAGGAACGCATTGCTTTTTAAGTCTAGGATCAGGATGTAAAAGAATGGGTAATAAGGACATAATACGGATTTATGTTAAAGTTTGTTTATATTCAAGTAATAAGCATATGCTTTCTATGCATACTATCCAAATTTTAAATAATTAAAATTTATTTACTTTAAGTAATCACCTAGGCATCTTAGAATTAATTAAACTCTATATTAATTTAAGATTTTCTTATGCAATTTGATAATACATATTTTAGCAAGCTAAATGATTTTTATGCAGAATGTGATGCAGATATTCCTGCTGATCCAAAATTAATTAAATTCAATAAAGATCTAGCAACTCAATTAGGAATCAATACAAAAAATATGAACCTATCTAGTATTTTTTCAGGGGGTGAAAAACCTGAAGGTGCAAACACCCTTGCACAAATTTATGCTGGGCATCAATTTGGACATTTTAATCCACAACTTGGCGATGGTAGAGCCCTTCTTCTTGGTGAAATAATATCTAGAAAAGGAAAAAGGATCGATATCCAATTAAAAGGCGCAGGACGAACACCGTTTTCTAGGAATGGTGACGGCAAAGCAGGATTAGGGCCAGTCTTAAGAGAATATTTAGTTTCTGAAGCAATGTACGCGCTTGGGGTACCAACTACTAGAGCATTAGCCGCAACATCTACCGGTGAAAGTATTCAAAGAGAAACCCTCAAGAAAGGCGCAGTTTTAACCCGAACTGCAAGTAGTCATATTAGAATAGGGACATTCCAATTTTTTGCCTCAAGACAGGATAACGATAGGCTTAAAAAGCTTGCTGATTATACCATAGAACGGCATTATCCAGATGCCAAAAATCACGAAAATCCATATTTAAATTTATTGCAAAATGTTGCTAATAAACAAGCCTATTTAATATCAAAATGGATGGGCTTGGGTTTCATCCATGGTGTTATGAACACAGATAACACTACATTATCAGGTGAAACTATAGATTATGGGCCGTGTGCATTTATGGATTTTTATGATCCAAAAACTGTTTTTTCATCAATTGATAAAAATGGTAGATACGCATTCTCCAACCAGCCACTTATTGCTCGATGGAATATGGCTAGGCTTGCAGAAACATTACTTCCATTGATAAACAATGATGCAGATAAAGCCATTCAGGATGCAACAAAAATCATAGAAAGTTTTTCGGATATATATGAAAAGTTCTGGCTGAAGGAAATGCGCAGAAAATTTGGTTTTAAAACAAAACAAGAAGATGATGCAGAATTATTTGATAGTTTTTTTGAAACTATGGCGGATAACCAAGTCGATTTCACTCAATCATTTCGTGCACTAGCTGATGTCTCAGAAGGCAATCCTGATAATTTACGCAATCTTTATTTAGATACAAAACTTTTAGACACTTGGATAAATAAATTTAAGAAACGTAGCTTGTTGGAGGTGGGGTTGGCAAAAAATATACGTAAAGAAAATCCTATATTCATTCCAAGAAATCATTTAGTAGAAGCAGCTTTAAGCGCAGCAGAATTTGAGGATGATTATTCACAATTTGAAGAGCTACTAGACATAGTTACAAACCCCTACACTGAACACCCAGGTAAAGAAATATATTCAAATCCACCAATTATGATAAACTCCAACTATAAAACTTTTTGTGGAACTTAGTAGTTTACACTAAGAAAACCTTGAATTGTCTAACCCCAAGGATATTAACAATATGAATTTTGATAAAAAAATAAATCGTATCAATACACATTCAGATAAATGGGATATGATGGAAGAAATTTATGGAGTTGCTCCCAAAACGGGTACACCAATGTGGGTCGCGGATATGGATTTTGAACCACCCATTGAAGTTAGCAATGCATTATCATTAATGTCTAAACAGGGTGTTTTTGGTTATTATGGAAATGATAAAAGCTATCGCGAATCTATTATTGGTTGGATGCAAAGACGCCATAATTGGGATGTAAGCCCAGATCACATTTTTTCCACTCACGGGCTCGTAAATGGTACAGCTTTATGTGTTCAATCCTTCACAGAAGCTGGTGACGGTATAATTTTATTTACACCAGTTTATCATGCTTTTTCCAGAGTAATAAATGCAGCCAATCGCAAAGTGATCGAGTGCGAACTTGAAATAAATGATGGGCGTTATGAAATGAATTTTGATAAGTATGACGCTCAGATGGATGGTAGTGCAAAAATGGTTATACTGTGTTCACCCCATAATCCAGGTGGGCGCATATGGTCGATTGATGAACTCAAACAAGTAGCCACATTTGCAGAAAAACATAATTTAATTTTGATATCTGATGAAATACATCATGATATAACTTTTGGCTCTAAACATACAGTAATGCAAATTGCAGCTCCTGAAATATCAGAACGATTGGTTATGATGACTGCAGCTACTAAAACTTTCAACATTGCAGGCTGCCATACGGGAAATGTAATAATAGTTGATAATAAATTACGCGAAAAATTCGCAAAAACAATGAAGGCAACAGGCACTTCACCTAATTCATTTGGTTTATATATGGCAGAAGCTGCCTATAAATATGGCGACGAATGGGTAGATGAATTGTGTAAATATTTAGACGGAAACAGGAAAATACTTGATGCTACAATTGCGAGGATTCCTGGTGTTAAATCTATGGAGCTAGAAGCAACATATTTATCTTGGATAGATTTTTCAGGCACTGGGATGTGTAAAGCTGATTATATTGATCGCGTTCAAAAACAAGCTCAAATAGCTTCAAGCCATGGAGATACATTTGGCACTGGTGGGGAAACTTTTTTACGATTTAATTTTGCAACGCAACGTGAAGTATTAACCAAAGCAATGGAACGCCTTGAACATGCGTTCAGTGATTTGCAGTAATGTCTTGGGCGTTGCAATTATCCAGACACTTTGCCATATGTAATATAAGACAAACAAACAAAGAAACTTTTTATGCAAAACTACCTTGAATTTGAGAAGCCCCTTGCAGAGATTGAAAGCAAGGCTGCTGAATTACGCTTGATGGCCGAAAAATCTGAAGACGACGTAAACGTGGATGCTGAAGCAAGTGCACTTGATAAAAAAGCACAAAGTATGCTCCAAGAATTGTATAAAAATCTTAATCCATGGCGAAAGTGTCAAGTAGCTCGCCATCAAGATCGCCCACATTGTAAGGATTACATCCAAGAAATTTTTACAGAATATACGCCCCTTCAAGGCGATAGAAACTTTGCTGATGATGCCGCAGTAATGGGTGGTTTAGCACGCTTTGAAGATCAGCCAGTTGTAGTTATTGGGCATGAAAAAGGTTATGATACTACATCTCGGATCAAACGAAATTTTGGAATGGCTCGACCTGAAGGTTATAGAAAAGCAATCAGATTGATGGAAATGGCTGATAAATTTGGGTTACCAATAATCACTTTAGTCGACACACCAGGTGCATACCCAGGAAAAGGTGCCGAAGAACGAGGCCAATCTGAAGCTATAGCAAGATCTACTGAAAAATGTCTACAAGTTCGCGTACCATTAATATCCATCATAACTGGTGAAGGTGGCTCAGGCGGTGCAGTAGCTTTTGCAACTGCTGATAAATTATTAATGTTAGAACATTCCGTATACTCTGTTATTTCTCCAGAAGGATGTGCTTCAATTTTATGGAAAGACTCTGAAAAAATGCGCGAAGCGGCCCAAGCACTTCGCCTTACAGCTCAAGATTTAAAGAAATTAGGTGTTGCTGATAAGGTGATGAAAGAACCTCTTGGTGGTGCACAAAGAGATCATAAAGAAACATACAAAGTGGTAAAAAAAGGTATATCTGATGCCTTAAAAGAGCTCCAATCAAAGAAACCAGAAGCATTGTTAAAAGAACGGCGTAAAAAATTCTTGGAATTGGGATCAAAATCACTCTGATTTTAAATAAATAATACTTTTTTACATTCTACCAAAGCGTTTCTTCCGAACTCTTTGGCCAAGAATGATCATATTTACTACCGTCCACTTCGGCATTAGTCATCTCTTCTAATATTTGCCCTGCAGTAGGTAAATTTATAAGTTCCGGCCAACTATCATTTTTCCATATTTTAGATCGACTGAAAGCTTTAGCACATTGGAAATAAATTTCTTGAATTTCGAATAAAATGATTGAACGTGGTTTGTTTTTATTTTTTTCAAATGTATCAATCAATTTCTTATCTAATGTAATTTTGGCTGTTCCATTAATACGGATTACAATATTTGCACCCCCAACAATCAACATTAAAGAAGCCCTTGGGTCACACACAATATTCCTTAAACTATCTATACGATTGTTTCCTCTCCAATCAGGTATTAATAGATTTTTTTCATTAAGCTCTCGAACAACATTAGAATTATCTCCCCTTGGACTAGCATCAACACCATTAGGCCCAACTGTTGCTAAGGTGCACAATGAGGATGCTTGAATCCATTTACGATAAGTTGGAGTTATATGATCAGAAACTTTTCTTAATGAAGCAACACTTGGAGAACCATAAATCTTCTCAAGTTCACTTATTGATTTAATAAATTTCATTAATGGTTCATCCTTATTTCAATATAGCTTCCTCCATTAGGGCATTTGAAGCTTTTTCAATATTTTCTTCAATGTACTTTACAAAGCTCTTTGTTTGTAGGTCGCTTGGTACTTCGTCTAAATATTCTAATACTACAGTACCTCGCTTGCGAAGTAAGCTGTGTTTTGGCCAATACATTCCTACATTAGTTGCAGCCAAAATACACCTTCGGTTCATACGTTGACACACCACTGCAGCGCCTACTTTGTAAGGCATAACTTTTCCAGGAGCGACACGAGTTCCTTGAGGATAAATTACAAGTTGTGTCTCTTGAACACTTTTCTCTAACCCAGACATCATTTGAGAAACTGCCTTTCCTTTACCACCTCTTTTTACAGGAGCTACTCCAAGTCTTTTCCCATAGAACCCAACAATTGGAAAATAGGTTAGTTCTTGTTTCATTACAAAATTCACGTTTTCTAAATAGTAGGCATGCAATATTACATCAAAAAAACTCTGATGTTTTGATGCGATCACGACATTTCCAGTTGGAACTTCGCCCCTTAATTCAACCTTAAGACCACAAATAATCCTTGCTAAAAATATGACAGATCCAGCAAAGTTTCTTACAACCCAATAAGTTGCCTTACGCGACAAAAGTGACGGTATAGCTCCCAATAATGCAAAAAGCGTCATTGATAAGTACATTGAAAATATAAATACCAAAGACAACAAAAATTGTATAACAACCAACTAGATACCCCCTATAATTAGCCTCATGTGATTGCCAAATTTATAAACAACCTTTATCTTGAAATTCTATATTGGACTATAAAGTAAAGCATATTAGGATAGTAATAATAACCAAAAGAAAATTTCTTAATTTATCTTATAATATGTGATTAAATTAAACAAAACATATTATAGAAACGACAGAGCGCAATATGCTGATAGATTGTCCACATTGTAATGCACAATATGATATTTCTGAAAATATAATTTTAAACGATGGGCATATATTAGAATGCTCAAACTGCTTAGAAATTTGGAAATATACTGCCCCTAGCGTTCATGAAAAAACCATTCAAGAGAGCTTTAAATCTAATAAGTCTCAACCTCAGATAACGCCTGACATTCAATCAATACTTCGAGAAGAAGCAACATATGCAAAAAATAGAAAAAATTTAAATAAAAATGGAAGTCGCTCTACTAAAAGACTTAAAATATCGAAAAAAGACATGCAAAAGCTTAACCTCAAAATAGAAGAAAATAATTCTATAACAAAACTTGCTGTAAAAAAAAATAAAGGTAGGCCTTCAAATAAAAACAAAAAATCCTATAAAAATAGTGGTTCAAAAATTATTATTGCAACATTGCTTATAATGCTAAGTACAACAGGAATTTATATTTTATCTCCTGTGATATCCAAACATGTACCACAAACTAAAAAACCATTGGAAATTTATAGATTAAAAGTCACAAATATTTATACAAACACAAGAAACAATTACACAAAATTTATTGTTCCAAATATTAATAAATTATTTAATCTAGAATAATAAATTTCAATAAAAAAATTTAAAGCCAATCAGGTATAAGATCTCTCTTAATTATGGATTCAACGCTAGGGCGTTTTCTAATTATAGAAAATTGGTCTTCATGAACCAACACTTCCGGTATTAGTGGCCTCGTGTTGTATTCAGAGGCCATAACGGCTCCATATGCACCTGCAGATCTAAATGCAACCATTTCACCATCAGCAACTGAAGTTAGAGTTCTTTTTTTTGCGAATGTATCACCAGTTTCGCATACTGGACCAACTACATCATAATCACTTGTCTTAGACTGCGCATTAGACTCAAGCACAGGAATAATTTCATGATATGCTTCATACATAGCAGGTCGAATAAGATCATTCATAGCAGCATCGACAATCATAAAATCTCGTCCTTCACCAGACTTATTATAAATAACAGACGAAATCATTAAGCCAGCATTTCCTGCTAATAACCTGCCTGGTTCTATTTCAATTTCACAATCAAGATTACCAACAGTTTCATGAATAACTTTTGCATAATCTTCAGGTGTTGGTGGTGATTGGTTTGAATTTTCATAAGGTATACCCAATCCACCACCTAAATCTAAACGCCTAATATTATGACCATCTTGCCTTAGCGTTTTTGTCAATTCAGCAACTTTCTCATACGCTAACCTAAATGGTTCCAAGTCTGTTAATTGTGAGCCTATATGAACATCAATACCAACAACTTCGATGCCTTCCATTGATGCAGCTGTAGCATAGACCTCTTGTGACTTTGCAATGGGAATACCAAACTTATTTTCAGATTTACCTGTAGCTATTTTAGCGTGTGTTTTTGCATCAACATCTGGGTTCACACGCAATGTTATTGGAGCTATTGCACATAGTGACAGAGCCACTTCATTTAACACTTTTAATTCTGTTTCGCTTTCGACATTAAATTGGCGAATTCCATTTTTAATTGCTAATGCCATTTCTTCACGAGTTTTTCCAACTCCCGAAAACACAATTCTATTTCCAGGAACGCCTGCTGCTTTAGCTCGTAAATACTCACCGCCCGAAACAACGTCCATTCCAGCACCCAAATCTCCTAAGATCTTTAGTATAGCAATATTTGAGTTTGCTTTCATTGCATAACAAATAAGATGTTTCAATCCGCTTAAAGCTTCATCAAATACCCTAAAGTGCCGCGTTAATGTCGCCTGCGAATAAACATAAAAAGGTGTACCAACTGAAGCTGCGATTTCTGTTATAGCAACATCTTCTGCATGCAAAACGCCATTACGGTATATAAAATGATCCATAGTTACCTACTTAATAGAGCGCGAACGCAAGAATAAATATAGTGGTAAACCACACGAAACACCAATTCCAAAGGTTGCAACAATGCACACTAGTAGAACCCACCAATCTTTACGAGGCACTACCTCTGAAGCTATCCAAATAATTAATACACATGCTGAAATTGTTAAATCCCACATTAAACCACGTGATGCTTCGTTTATAGTCCAAGCAGAAACAATGCCTGCCCATGAATAACCAAATTCATTAAACCATGCTAAAAAATGCATCATGGGTTTAATACCACCCAATATTGCAAAACCTAAATAAATTACTCGCAAGAAAGACATGATATCTCCTCATCAATAGGCAAAGGGTCACCTTTTATTCCACAAGCATTTAAACTTGAAATTAAAAACAATGCAAAAAGTAACTTATAGATCATGATAAAATCTTCCTCCATCGAGCTATTTGTTTTCGCACTTGTTTAGGTGCTGTCCCACCATAACTTTGGCGGCTTGCCACAGAGTTTTGAACGCCTAGAAAATTAAATACATCAGAATTAATTCTTTCATTTACAATTTGCATATCTGCTAGACTTAAGTCGGGGAGATCACATCCTTTCTCCTCTGCTTTTGCGACCAAAGCACCAGTAATGTGATGGGCTTCTCTAAATGGCATCCCTAAATCTCGAACCAACCAATCAGCCAAATCAGTCGCTGTTGAAAATCCTGATGCAGCAGCTGTTTCAAGAGATGCAACATTAGGCTCCATATCTGATATCATTCCAGTCATAGCTGCAAGTGCCAACATAAGGCTATCGGATGCATCAAATACTTGCTCTTTATCTTCTTGCATATCCTTTGAATACGCTAGCGGAAGGCCTTTCATAACCATTAAAAGCCCCACTAATGATCCTGTAATGCGTCCAACTTTAGCCCGAATTAACTCCGCAGCGTCAGGATTTTTTTTCTGAGGCATAATTGATGACCCAGTGCTAAACCTGTCAGATAAAGTTACAAACTTAAACTGTGCAGAAGACCAGATAACTAACTCTTCTGCAAAACGTGATAAATGAGTGGCACAAATTGATGACGCACTTAAAAATTCTAATGCAAAATCACGATCAGAAACTGCATCTAAAGAATTTGCCGAAGGCGCACTAAAACCTAATGCTTGAGCAGTATCATGTCTATCTATTGGGAAGCCAGTACCAGCAAGAGCAGCTGCTCCTAATGGACTTTCATTCATACGAGTTCTAGCATCCAAAAAACGTGAACGATCTCGTGCAAACATTTCAACATATGCCATCATATGATGACCCCAAGTAACAGGTTGTGCTACTTGTAAATGAGTAAAGCCAGGCATAACTGTATCAGCACCTGCATCAGCCTGGTCTATTAATGCTTTCATGAGTTCTGTTAGACCTTCAATTATTGCATCACATTGATCACGTGTCCACAATTTGAAATCTGTCGCAACTTGATCGTTCCTTGAACGCCCTGTATGCAATCGTCCCGCAGGCTCACCAATTATTTCTTTTAAACGGCTTTCAATATTCATGTGAATATCTTCTAGAGCTTTTGAGTACTCAAAAGTTCCATTCTCAATTTCTGATAGAATTGTAAGAAGCCCCTCTTTAATGGCTTCAGCATCACTGGCAGTAATTATATTTTGTTTAGCTAACATTGTAGCATGAGCAATTGATCCTGCTATGTCTTGAACTGCCATTCTCTTGTCAAAATCAATAGATGCATTAATTGACTCCATTATGGCATCGGGACCATTAGCAAAACGCCCACCCCACATAGCATTTGATGAATTGTTATCAGACATATAAACTGTACCACTTAAAGGAGCCACATTGTGACCAAAATTAGAATTCTCTGCGCAACGCTTTATACCTTGCTGGCAGTAGGTGCAAATCCTTTGACGGCTAATACACTAAATGTTGATGATCTTTTAAATATTCGTTCCGGGGATATGCGCTTAGTTGCAATACATTCTGAACCAAAAGCTTTAGTTAAAACACCTTTTTTAGATGAGAGTGACAATGAATTAGATTTGTCAATTTACAGTGGTAAAGTTATACTTTTAAATCTTTGGGCAACATGGTGTGCTCCATGCAGAGCCGAGATGCCATCTCTCGATGCTATAAATAAAGAAATTAATGATGATAAATTTTCAGTTATCACAGTTGCTGTGGGACGTAATTCAATACCTGTTATGAAACAATTTTTTGAAGAGAACAAAATTACATCATTACCACTATATAGAGACCCAAAAATGAAATTAGCCGCATCTTTTGGAGCGCGTGGATTACCAGCTACATTGATTCTAAATCCTGATGGAGAAGAAATTGGAAGAATTCAGCGTGAAGCTGATTGGCACTCAAAGGATGCAAAGAAGTTATTGGATGCTATAATTCAAAGTTATAAATGAGAATTTTACTATAAAATTACATTTATTGTATGATTTACATAGATATTATATTTTGTGGTGCGAGCGGGGGGACTTGAACCCCCACGCCCATACGGACAACAGATTTTAAGTCTGGCGCGTCTACCATTCCGCCACGCTCGCATCACGAGCTCCTTGTGGCGTGAAAAATTAAGTTTGTAAACTCAATTTCGCAAATTTTAGAAAAAATCTTTACCCATTTGGTCTCGAAGGCGCTTTGCCATGCTTGAAGCTATCTCAACACTCTCAGTCACAGAACATATTATTTCATCTTGAAGAACTTCTGATCCATCTGGTCGTATAACTTCACCACGTAAACGCATTTTTTCGCCATCTAATTCTGCAAGACCAGCTATAGGAGTTTGACATGATCCATCCAATCCGGCCAACAAAGTACGTTCAGCCGCTAAACGTAAAGAAGCTGGTTTGTCATTAATTTTTGATAAAATTTCAGCTATTTCGATATCGCCTTTACGTTGTTCAATGCCAATACATCCTTGGGCGATTGCTGGAAGCATGTCTTCAGGTTCAATTGGGTTTGAAATATCCTTACGACCTAAACGATTTAAACCCGCGCAAGCCAAGAAAGTTGCTTCGGCTACACCTTCATCAAGTTTACGTAATCTTGTTTGTACATTGCCCCTAAATTCAACAATTTTTAAATCTGGTCTTTTACTTAATAATTGTGCACGCCGTCGTAAACTTGAAGTGCCTACAGTAGCACCTTTTGGTAATTCACTTATACTTTTATATTTAGTGGAAATGAACGAGTCACGCACATCCTCCCTTGGAAGATAACAATTTAGCATCAATCCTTCAGGACAAATAACTGGCATATCTTTCATTGAGTGTACTGCGATATCGATACCATGATCTAACATCGCATCTTCAATTTCTTTGGTGAATAAGCCCTTACCACCAACTTCGCTTAGAGGCCGATCCTGAATTTTATCTCCACTTGTTTTTATAACTATTATTTTAAAACAATTTTCATCTAATCCAGTTGAACGGATTAACCTCCCCATCGTTTCATGAGCTTGAGCCAAAGCTAACGGAGAACCTCGAGTGCCGATAATTAAAGGGGAAGTTGATGTAAATCTCATACCCTATTGTTAACCTCCTGCGACATTCGCTTCAATGGCAATGATTATACTTTCCTATGTGACATATCCTCGCTAAAACGAATAGATGGAAACAAAAGATAAATTAATTATTCGTGCATTAAATGGTGAAAAGCTCTTAAAGCCACCAGTTTGGATGATGCGTCAAGCAGGCCGTTATTTACCTGAATATAAAGCAACACGGTCTTTAGCTGGTGATTTTTTATCACTTTGTTACAATCCTGAATTGGCAACTGAAGTTACTTTACAACCAATAAGAAAATACAGCTTTGATGCTGCTATATTATTTGCTGACATTTTGCTTGTTCCGCAAGCACTTGGAGCTAAGCTGTGGTTTGTCACTGGTGAAGGACCACGATTATCAACCATTACAAGCCAAAATGATTTTGATTTACTTGATGATATAGAGAATATCGATCATGTTCTTTCTCCAATTTATAAAACTGTTAGTAAATTATCATCAGAGCTGCCTGACTCTACAACTTTGATAGGCTTTGCTGGTGCACCTTGGACCGTAGCAACATACATGATTGCAGGGCGCGGTACACCAGATCAAAGACCAGCATTAGATTTGATCAAATCAAATCCTAAAGTTTTTAATTTATTAATAAATAAGATAACACACGCGACAATACATTATTTATCAAAACAAATTGATGCTGGTGCAGAAGTTATAAAAATATTTGATAGTTGGGCTGGATCATTAAAGGGTGAACTATTTGATTTATATTGTATCGAACCATCAAAAATAATTGTTGAAGAAATACGAAAAGTTTATCCAGACATTAAAATAATTGGTTTCCCCCGTGGAGCGACAAATAATGGCTATATTAAATATGCAAATGCAACAGCAGTTGACTGCGTTGCAATTGATAGTTCAGTTGACACTCAATGGGCAGCAAATGAATTACAAAAAATAACTTGTGTACAAGGTAACTTGGATCAGAAACTATTAGTTTCTGGAGGGCAAACGCTTATTGATGAGACAAAAAGAATTGTAAAAACTTTATCAAATGGACCTCATATATTTAACCTTGGTCACGGAATTACCCCTGATGCAAATCCCGACAATGTAACAAAGATGATAAAAGCCGTAAGAGAATAATTTCAAAAAGGGTTTACCGTGATAGAAAAAAATCAAGGAGCGGAAAACTGGCGTGGTATATTATGGGCAATGCTATCTGTCATAGGCGCATCTGCGATGGCAATATCTGTTCGTGGGGCTTCTTTGGGATTAGATACTAAGCTAATTGTAGGATACCGACTATTTTTTACTTTAATCCTTATTGGAATAATAATTTTAGTTGTTCCAAGATTACGCTCAAAAGTACATTTTAATCAACCACGCGCTCACTTTATTCGTGGAATTTTAATGGCATTTTCAGTACATTTAGGTTTTTATACTTTATCAATTGTACCACTTGCAGCAGCAGCAATTCTTTTTGCTACAGCACCAATATTTGCAACTTTAATTAGCGTAGCTATGGGTCGAGAAACCATTGGCATACGCCGTACTTTAGCTATTTTAGTAGGCTTTATTGGAACTATTATAGTTATGCGCCCATCTTCTGAGATGATAGACACTAATATGATTTATGGTATTGGATCATCAATATTTTTTAGCTTTTCATTAGTTATGTCAAGAAATCTTGCTAGAACTGATGGCCCATTAAGCACATTAATTTCAACTAGTGCTATTGGCCTAATAGTTACAATCCCATTAGCTGCTCCAGTGTTCGAAATTACTACAGATGCAAATATATTACTTTGGACCTTGGTTTTAATCATATTTGGTATTTTACGCCAATTTTCGGATATTCAAGCGTATAATTATGCACAAGCAGCTGTGATTGCTCCTATTTCATATTTTCGCGTAATTCTTATTGGCCTAATGGCTTATCTGTTCTTTGATGAATTACCAGTTATTACTACATATATTGGCGCAACAATAATAATTGCAGCAACCATCTACATCACCAATCGCGAACGATTAGCAAGAAAGTTAAACTGATTTTCTTGCATTCAAAGCTGCAGAAATAGTACCGTCATCTAAATAATCAAGTTCACCACCAATTGGAACTCCCTGAGCTAATGAAGTAACAGCAACATCCATTTCATCTAATTGATCTGCGATATAATGTGCAGTTGTTTGGCCATCAACAGTTGCATTTAATGCTAAAATTATTTCGTTAATATTTTCACCTTTAACGCGTTTTACAAGATGGGGAATACGTAACTCATCAGGACCAACACCATCTAACGCAGATAGATTGCCACCCAAGACATGGTATCTCCCTTTAAAAACATTCGATCTCTCCATTGCCCACAAATCAGATACATCTTCAACTACGCAAATCTGTCCATTACCACGTTTGGAGTTCAAACAGATTTCACAAATATCCTTTGTATCAATATTTCCACAACTCAAACATTCTCTAGCTGTTTGAGCAACATTATATAATGCATCAGATAAAGGAGATAATAAGATATCTCGCTTTTTAATTAAATGAAGTACTGCTCTTCTTGCAGATCTAGGGCCAAGACCAGGAAGTTTAGCCATCAACGCAATCAATATATCAATGTCCTGATTGTTAGACATTCAGAAAGGTAACTTCATACCAGCAGGTAAATTTAAACCTTCAGTTATTTTCCCCATTTCAGCTTTGGCCTTAATATCGGCTTTATCTTTTCCGTCTTGTATTGCTGCTATAATTAAATCTTCAACAATCTCTTTATCATCAGGGCTAAAGATAGATTTATCAATATTTAATGCCTTAACTTCACCCTTGCCGTTTACTCTACATGTAACCAGCCCAGCTCCAGCCTCACCATCCACTTCAATTTCTGAAACTTTTGCTTGAGCTTCTTCAACTTTGGATTGCATTTCTTTTGCTTTGGCCATCATTCCAGCCATATCTCCTAAACCCTTTAACACCCATTTTCTCCTTTAATTATCCTCAAACGGATCCCAATTATCGCCCTCTTCTGGAACTTCTTGTAATATTTGCTCATCAATATTCATATCATTTATTGAATTAACATTTCTAATTTCAGAATTTGGAAACGCTAATAATGTTGCTTTAACTAAAGGATGCGAAGACACTTTAGCATGCAAGTCATCCTTGGCTTCCAATTTTTGTTCTGCAATAGTAGCTCCACCACCTTCATTTACCAAAGTTATTGCCCAACGGGATTTAGTCCAATCTTGCAATTTTTGACCTAATCTTTGAGCTAAGTCTTTTGGGGACTCTTTGGTTGGTTCAAACTCCAACCTACCAGGTAAATACTTTACAACTCGAACATATGTTTCAACGTCGTAGAGAAGCTTCATATCACGATGTGATCGAATTAATTCTAGAACTTGATTAAATTCACTATATTTATGTAATGGATCTTCTTCCTGAGGTCGCGGAACGACAACACCAATAGTTCCATCATTAGATAATTTAGCACCAGATGAATTAGGAGATATTTGGATATTTTTCTGTTGAGGTACTTCATTCTCAGAATTACTAGCAACTGAAGGTCCATTTCTAACAGAAACAGGCGGATTTGGATCATTTTGTATTTTTTTAATGAGCTCTTCTGGGCTAGGCAAATCAGCTACGTGAGTTAACCGAATGATAGCCATTTCAGCTGCCATCATTGCATTAGGCGCTGATGAAACTTCTTCAATCGCCTTTAGTAACATTTGCCACATTCGTGTCATAGCTCGCATTGGCAAATCAGATGCTGCAGCTTTACCACGTTCTCGTTCATCTGGTGAGACGGTAGGATCATCTACTGTTTGAGGGGAAATCTTAATTACTGAAATCCAGTGTGTGATCTCAGCCAAATCACGTAAAATAGCCAAAGGATCAGCCCCATCAGCATATTGGCCAGAAAGCTCTTGAAGCGCTTTATCTGCTTGCCCTCGCATTATCATATCAAATAAGTCTAAAACACGGCCACGATCTGCCAATCCAAGCATCGCCCTTACTTGTTCTGCATTAGTTTCTCCATTACCATGAGCAATAGCTTGATCTAACAATGAAATTGCATCTCTAGCAGAACCTTCACTACCACGTGTAATCAATGCAAGCGCATCTTGCGAAATTTTTGCATTCTCAAATTCAGAAATTTTTTCCAATAATGCCATCATATCATCTGGCTCAATCCGTCGAAGGTCAAACCTTTGACATCGGGATAATACAGTCACAGGAATCTTTCGGATCTCAGTGGTAGCAAAAATAAATTTTACATGCGCAGGAGGCTCTTCAAGAGTTTTCAATAAAGCATTAAAAGCACTAGTCGATAGCATGTGCACTTCATCAATAATATAAATTTTATAACGAGCAGATGCAGCCGAATAATGCACACTATCAATGATTTCACGAATATCGCCAACACCAGTTCTGCTAGCTGCATCCATTTCCATCACATCTACATGTCTACCTTGAATTATTGAAATGCAATGTTCACATTCACCACATGGCTCTGTTGTGGGGCCGCCTTTACCATCAGCTCCTATACAATTCATTCCTTTTGCAATAATTCGCGCAGTTGTAGTTTTACCTGTTCCCCGTATTCCTGTCATTACAAATGCATGAGCTATTCTATCAGCTTCAAAAGCATTCTTTAATGTTCGTACCATGGCATCTTGACCAACCATATCAGAAAAGGTTTCTGGGCGGTATTTACGTGCTAAAACTTGGTATGATGTTTTTTCAGTTTCTGGAATATCGCTCATTGGCTCCACGGCTTCATAATAATATTCATAACGTAAAGCTTGCGATGCACCACGGCAAGTCTCTGATTGTAAACAAACACATTATTTATATGTTTTTTTATATATTTTCATAGAATTATTAATTTAGTGAAAGGTGAGAGGTTGGACAGCGACCCAAACGGGACTCGTTGCGGCTGCTTCCTTCCGGACCTGACCGGGTTGGCGAGGCGCTTACCCGCGCCAACCTCTCGACGATGGATATAAAGCGTTATATAAGCGGCATCAAGTGCTGAGAGTACACAAAGGTAAACTATGTTAGATTTAACAGAATTAAGTTTTTATGGCTCAGAATTCGATAGAGCAGCGCATTTACGATCAAAAATAAATGATTCACAAATAGAATCAAACTCAAAGAATTTAATTGTTTGGCGTGGAAAAATTCTGATTGATCAAAATAATTTTAACCTCGTTTATTTAAAATCAAATCATCCAATCATCAGTCATTCGAAGATTTCACCAATTTTTTTAGGCCAATTAAGTGAAGTGAACTATTTTGCACATGATATCTCAAACTGGGTTCCTGAAGATCTAAATCCAGATATCAAATTAGACTATTTTGATCAGACTATTCAGAATCATCCAGATTTACCAATTAACCAAAACTTTAATGATCTAAGATTTATTATGACACAGCTGTCTGTTCTTGAAGCTGGCTTGGCCTCTACAGCAAAAGCGTTATTTTCATGGCATCATAATAATAATTTTTGTTCAAGATGTGGAAATAAGTCCATTTCTACACAATCAGGATGGCAACGAGATTGCGATAAATGTAAATTATCCCAATATCCAAGAACAGATCCAGTCGTAATTATGTTGGTTACTCAAGGAAATAATATTTTGTTGGGTCGCTCACCCCAGTGGCCAGAAAAAATGTATTCGTGCCTTGCTGGATTTATTGAACCTGGTGAAACATTGGAAGCAGCAGTTGCAAGGGAAGTACAAGAAGAAACAAATATTGATGTCACTCATGTTAAATATGTAATTTCCCAACCATGGGCATTTCCATCATCCTTGATGTTTGGGTGTATGGCAAGGGCAACAACTCATGAGATTACAATTGATCACAATGAATTAGAGGATGCAAAATGGGTTAGTAAAGATCTATTAGTAAAAGCTTACGCTGGACACGATGTTGACATCACTCCCGCACGCCAAGGAACCATCGCAGAGTTTCTAATACGCAATTGGGTTAAAGGAACTTTAACTTATAGAGAATAATTAATATTCACCTGACTCATATACGCCTAAAATTTTCACATTAGTTGTGAAATATGACAATTCTTCCATTGCCCTCTTGACGGCAGGTTCATCTGGATGACCTATAATATCTGAATAAAATTGTGTTGCAGCAAATGATCCATCAACCATATAACTCTCTAATTTGACCATATTTACTCCATTTGTAGCAAAACCACCCATTGCTTTATAAAGTGCTGCAGGAATATTGCGCACACGGAACACAAAAGAAGTTTTTATTTTACCATCTTTAATTTTTGCAATTTTAGAATTTGGTGACATTACTAAAAAGCGTGTTGTATTATTTGATTCATCTTCAATATGTTTTGAAATCACATCTAAACCATAAATACTTCCAGCAAGCTCTGATGCTAAAGCAGCTTGCTTAGGATTCTTATTATTAGAGACAATCTCTGCTGAGCCAGCTGTATCAACGCCAGTGATTGATTCTATGTTATTTTTTTTGAGAAAATTTCGGCACTGTCCCAATAAAACTGTATGACTCATCGCAGATTTAATATCTGTCAATTTAGACCCTTTCAGTCCAAGCAAATTTATATGGACCCGAACATAATGTTCGCCGATAATATGTAACCCTGAATTTGGGAGAAGTTGGTGTATATCCGCAACTCTTCCATAAGTTG
>FZLS01000197.1 GCA_900197625.1 Rhodobacteraceae bacterium Water-Bin34
TCCAGCCGATCTAGATTTGAGAAGTTTGACCATTAAATTTTGGGTGCTGTCAGACTAATGAGAACTCGCATCGGATTGCTATCGCAGCCTGAACCTATGCGCTCAATAATTGGCGCCACTCAGTAAGAGCGGCGGTTCGATTGAGCTTGAAATTGTCTCGTGAGTAGAAGTGGCGCTCCTGCAGCCATATACAGCCAACCTAACCCCACACCCAGCCCTCGTAGCGCCTTAAGCGGACCATAGCGGCCTCAGCAGGCAAACAGCTGCATAACCGCATGCCAAAACAACAATGTTTACAACGACGCGCGGGCGCGTGGCGGAAGTAGCTTGTTCTAACGGACCAAGCAATACGCCCTTAAATGCTAAAACAGCTTTAATCAATTGAAGAGAATCGTAAACTGCGAGGTAGCTAAGGCAATTGCTAGACCCAAGTTCATAAGCCTTAATAGGCCATATGGCTGGGCAGAAACATCCTTGTAAGCATTCGTTTTTTTTGCCGCGGCGGAAGTATCTTTTATGTTGGCAATTTGTGATCTCAGCGTTGCATCACCCCAAACAATTGTAAAAAGCGCGGTAGCAAGGATTGGGACGCTCAAGGCAAACTCATGGCCAGCGGTGTCCGCAAATAAAAGAAACGCGTAATTCACGCTGCTTGCCATAAATGAAATTATAATCCCCACAATCTGAAAGCTTATAGCATAGAATAAGCCACTCAGGCTCGTATCTCTTGTTTGTGTAACCAAATCATTCATTACTTAACCTTTCGTTCAGACATTTAGCGAGTAGATGCGTCAAAGCTTGAAGCCTAATTTTTCTAAAATTGCAGGGACATTCTTCTTCATTGCAAAAAAGCCTTTGTTCGCGTGAGGCCACGCAATCGTATCGAACTGGCGGCGTAGGAAAAGAACCTGAATGCCGGCCAGTTTCAAATCAACCTGAGCATTTAGAATGGCAGTAGATGTCGGCCCGATTGGCGCGTAGCTTGTGACAATCGTTTTTGCCTGATTGCGTTTACAGTCTTCTATTAATTTATCTGACCAAGCGTTATCATTTATAATATGATGATCCATACAAACATTGCTCAATGCATTTGCAGCAAACTGTTTTGGAACGTCGCCAATCTCCATAGGAGACCTACCTTCGGTTGCCAGAGCTCCAATTGTTGCAATTGGCGGGTGCGGTAGCTCTTCTGCTATTTGCATGTCATCTTCCGTCACTAAAAGTAGGAATTCTGGCGGAATATCTTCGGCTTGAGCCACGTCCGGCAGCGACCTTCGTAGATGATTAAGTGGGTCCTGCTTAGAAACTATTTTTGTTTCTAATTGATGTACTGGACAAAATTTCTGATTTGTAAATTTATTAATATTGGAAGCCCTTGCGATGTATGGCCGTCCTTTAGTTTGAATGCCAGCAACCCACCGCCAGGCTAACGTATTTGACGCTGGATCGCCGTCGATGAGATGTCGCAAGAAAAAGTCTGCACCTAATGTCCATGGTAATTGCAAAGTGAATATCCAGATCGATGCAAACCACATACGCGCGTGGTTGTGGAGATATCCTGTGCGGACTAACTCACCAACCCATGCATCAAAGCAATCAATGCCAGTCGCTCCGTCCATAGCTTGCTCATAGTTTGCAGCCAAACGTCGATCTTTGCTTACACTTATCATCTGTCCGCGCAGATCAGCCTGATATGCTGTCCAAACTTTAGGGTGCTGTTCCAACCAACCTTTAAAATAAGTCCGCCAAAAGATTTCATGCACGAACCGCTCTGCCGCCTGAAAGCCATGTTGTCCCAAGATGACTTCTAGCACTTCAACTTCCGTTATCAAACGATGTCTGATCCATGGAGAAAGAGCGGATACATTCGTCCGTTTATCAGCGCCCAGGTCATAGTTACGGCAACGATCGTAGATATCACCAGCCCGGCCTGAAAAAGTTGCAAGCCTCGCAAGGCCTGCAGCTCTGTCCGGCCTGAAATTCGGTATTTCAGAACGTGTGGTCAGTTCAGCTATGAGGTCTTTTGTTTTCATATTTAAAGGCTGCCTTTTACACGCGGCCGATGTGGCAACGCATAAGGAACTTCATGTCGATATTGTTCAAATCGTTTCCCGTAGCGTTGTGAGAAGCGGCGCTCTTTGAAGCGAGGTGCAAATAGGCAATAAGCTGTCAGGACAATCGCGAGACACAACTGATCGGGAGTCCAAACAGGAACTGTCCAAGTTGTGAGCGCAAACGCTACATAGATAGGCTGGCGTATAATACTGAACAAACCCTGGGTTGGCATATCGGGAAATACTGGCTTGATGTTTTGCGCAAGGGACAACCATCCCAAAGCGCCTGATTGCACTTCGACCCCAGCATCATAGCTGGCCCACACCAATAATAACCAAGAAACTAGATATAAAAAGCAAACTCCAAAAAAAACAAAACCTTCAGCTTGCCACCAAATAATCCCACTAGGGGTCCATAAAGCAAAAAGCATAAATAACTGGATGGATGCAATAATCGCATATGTGGTCGTGGCCAGGGTTGGCGCGAACACAGCCGGTGCCAATTTAGCCAATACAAAAGTGCCACGCTTCGATAGTAAAAGTGAATGTGTAATTGGAAACTGTAAAATCAAAAAAATATTAACAATAATCGACCAAGGTTGCGGAATTGTGCCGAGGCTTTTTGACATGCCAAAAAACATTGCCACGATCATCGCCAACACTGCAGCGATGAATACAGAATGACAAACAACACCATAGAATAATGCAATCGATATGCGAAACGCACCAGCGGGCGCACGAGAGGCTCCAAACGCGAGTGACAATAATCGCTTCAGGGGGTCAGATCCAGATAACTTCATGTACTCGAGGTAGGTGCAAATAATTGATAGTCGAGGTCTACCACCCTAACAATAATCAATTATGTCTAAAAAGCGGTTGGGCGCTACTTTTACAACACATAGAGGTTCATAATGACAAATGTTGGGCTAACTCACGAAGAGCTAGTAGCATATTACATTGAAATGACAAAAGAAACGATGCCACAGCTTGCAACTACCACACACAAGAACTGGCCAGTACGCAACAATCATTGTTTTCAACGCATCATTTTAGACACGCTATGTGGGGGCATTTGGTATGATCATTTGCCTCGTCCTGCTTACAAACACCTAAGCCGTGAACAGGCTCTGCAAGCCGTAAATTTGTGTAACGATATAATAGCAGGAACAGCTGACCTGGTCGCTTTGAATCGACAATCGTTATTATGGCGGGGCAAATTACGCTTAGGATAAACGTAAGCTGACTACAGCTAGCATGATGAAGCTTCTACTATGCCACCCAGCCTTGTGGCCGCTCATCCATAAAAACAGCACAGTTATTTATTAATAATTAAACCTTGGCAGGTTAACTTGTGTCCGTCCACGACGCCGCCAACCTAACACCACACCCAACCTGTATTGCGCCTTGAGCGAGCCACAGTGGCCTCAGCAGGCAAACAGCCACGTAACCG
>FZLS01000179.1 GCA_900197625.1 Rhodobacteraceae bacterium Water-Bin34
TCGTCTTGGCTTCGCGCTCCTGATCTTCTTTATGGATAGCCGCCAAGTCAGAATTAACTTTTCTTAGGGCGTCGAGGTGCATATCGCCAACTGAGATATTCACGTTTGTCTGTGGCCTAGTGCCATACCTGTCTTGGTTATACGAGCTTGCCATAAATTTACGCCACTGAACCTTCTCTCGCGTGGCGGCTATCTCACTGCTTGTCGAGCCGCCATCCAAATCATCCACCATTGTTAAACCCTGCTCGACTAGGGCATCTGCGGCGTGGCGTCTGGCTTCGTTCATGGCCTTCTCGTATTCTGGCACTTTATTCAGTGACGAGCCAAGGTATTGTCTGGAACATCCATATTCTACAGCCATTTTCGTCAAAGTATTACCTGATGCGATTTGCTCAAACAGGTAATCTACGCCACCCTTCTTTTCAACATCTGCTAGGATCTTCCTTCGTAATGCCTTGCCAGCCATTAATGTTCTCCAATTTTTTTTAAATTTTACAATAGGTAAGCGTTATATTGCAAGGGGGTATGGGGGGTCTTCGTGTGCGTGAAAATCTAGCAAACGCACCCCCCACTATCTGTCACATGGGGGGGGTCTTATATTATCTAGTTTCGTATAAAATTAACAACGCATAGCTCAGAATTGCCATATATTGCTACTAAATCGCCTAACCTATTGATTTCATTAGATATACTGCGGATTTAGCCCATAATGTCCGATAATGTATATTATGTTAACTTTCTATATTCCCGAAAGTATTGACATAAGAATTGCTATTTGTTACGCGCCCACGCGCCTGCGACGACGCATCGATATGCTTTTCCTTAATTAATGCTACCAACATTAGTGTAACTTCCTAGCCTTATCTTCTGCATTCTGATCATGTAATTCAATGAGAGCCTCAGCTAATGATTGTATCACAATGTCTGCACCTACCACATGCAACCTGTCTGTTATGAAGTCACAAAGTATATCCAGTTCATGATCATTCTCATCAGTATTCTTGCAGTGAAGATCTAGCGTTAATTTAATGTTAAACTCAGACACGTCATCTAACCTTTTAAAGTGACCGCGTAGCTCGGAAGAGGAGGAGAAGCTACGCGGTCTAGTTCAGTGGGAAACATATTGTAAATGCAAAAACAATACGTTTAGAGGGAGGAGAACCCACTGACTATAGTATGCCTCATGAGAGGCTTTGTTTCAAGCCTATGTGACCTGATTAGACAACTCATAAGCCAGCGCCAGATAACCGCACCCATCAACTGAGCTATCCTGATGTACGCCGTTACGCATCCTTGCAATCTTTAACAGCGCCATCATGTTTGCAACATCATATGCCGACACATGCCTTCCAAGATATGCAGTCCACATAGTTGCAATGCAATTAAAGTTTTCCTCTGCACTTCCGTACTGCTTTGCTCTGTCGCCTGTTATGAGAATGTTTGCCTTCGACAGAATGTCCGACCTCACCATACTCTGTTGATCCAATGCCTGATCCCCATCGACCTCGCTCGTCCCTCGCTTGCCACCAGCCTCGCCAATGCTATTCATTTTATCTCTCCTTTGTTTCATTTAATTTAACCCCGATTTTACATTCTCATACTATTCGCTCAACTACATACTAATATACTATACCTAAAGGTATATAGTATTAGTAGTAGATTGGTTGCGATATACTAATTGTGATTAGTAGTTGTACTGCTAAGTCATTGATATTGTTGTTACTAATGTTAATTAGTAGGTAATTAGTAGGTTGCATTTTAGCTCACTTTCCCGAAATCATCGCAGAACCATATATAGCCCTCATTTTGTACAATATGACCAGCACTTGTCAGGCCAGCAATCGACTGCTTATACGTTTGCGATGGGTTAGCTACGCCAGCCACTTTGCCCATAAAATGCTTCTTAATATCTTCCTCTTTTATCACCCAGAACGTGCTAGGCTCAGGCCAACCAACGCCAGCAGGATTAGACATACCCACGCCTTCACCCCTGAGCTGTTGGAAGCACGTCTTAAATAAGACCTGATTTTTACCCTTGATGGCTTTCTTATTCGCCTTCTCAACATCATCACTTGATGCTGGTATAATAACGCAAGTCGTGACAGGATCACCATCCATATCATTGCCCAACTCAATCACCTTCAGCTTAAAGTGAAACTTCCTGCCGCCTTCTAGATCTCTCTGTTTGGTAGCTAATGCAGTTCGCAGACCTGTCGCCTCGTCATATGATAGCTCTATCTCAGTTTCCACAGCCGCACGTAATGAGCTGTGACCACGCGCCTTTGCTTCCAGATTTTTACCTGAGTGATGCACCAGCATGAGATGTGCGCTCGTTGTAGCCCTGATTTTATCTACAGCAGATATCACAGCAGTTGCACTCGCAGGAGAATTTTCATCGCCAGCAGGCATTGATCGAGATAACGTATCCACGACAATCATAGCAATGTCGCCATGCATCCTTTTTATCTCATCACACAAATCACAAATTTTATTCACGTCAACTTCACCATCCAACAAATTAAGTGGCAATGGCCTAACAGCCAGCTTAACGTCCGAATGCTCTGGGTACTGCTGTTTGAGAGCCACAATACGATTGTGCGTAGTTGTACCGCCTTCCAGAGCCAAGAACAGCACCACGCCGCCCTTAACTTTATTTCCATGCCAATCTTGGCTTGCAGATACATGCCAAGCAATATCCTGCACGAAAAATGATTTACCCACATTGGATGCGCCGTAAACCATCGACAATTGACCTTGACCAAACCAGCCCTTCACTAAGTAGCTCCTGTCGAGCTGTGCGACTGCATCATTTGGAAAAAACACCTGATCTAACAGGCTCTTTATTTCCAGAGCCTTTGCAGTAGCCTCTTTGCCACGATTGATCCACATATCGCTGAAATCCCAGCCTTCCACGTCAGGCACAACAGATTGCACATTGTGATCATTAACGCACTTTTCAATGGCTTTCATGCCTGCCTCGTCGTTATCTCCTGCCACTATTATGCGTAAATTTGGACGTGCCTCGTAAAGCTCACCTATCACAGCGGTTAGATTTCCAGCCGACAATGCGAATACTGCTGGCCTGCCTGTAGCCAGATGCACTGACATTGCTGTTGCCCAACCCTCGCAAACATAAATCAAATCATCTAATTTTCCGCCAATAACGCTAAAATTTCCGACAACTGGCATACCAGTAGAAAATTTCTTTGATCCTGCTGGATCAATATTCTGGACGCCCACACGTTTGCCCTGAGAATTTATTACAGGGATGACCAGCAAGTTGCCATCTATCTTAGCATTACCAAGCCCGATCTTTTTCTTGATCAAGTATGGATGCGTCGCCTCTGGCTCTGGCTCAGGCCAGCTTATTGTGTATTCCCTTGTCATTGGCTTCTCGTTTTCATCAGGCCACAACCTCTGGTTTCTCAGCGCGTCTTTTATGCCAGCATAGTCTCCACATTGCCGACAACTAACCATTACATCGTTATTATTATCTTCCTTGATCCAGAAGCGATCTTTGCCTTGGCATACAGGGCAAGCTCCATGATACTCGCCAACGGCAGTCTTTTTCAATGATAATGCGCTTATAATTTTACTTGAATACTGATCCCAATTTGCATTTGGGTATTTCGTGTTTTGCATTTTATCCCTTCCTCAATTTTTGTTTACGTTAGACAAAACCTCAATCAGTTCTGTCTAACGCTGTGATTAATTTAAAATGGTATTTCGTCTTCCAGATCATTTGATGGTGTAGGCGTAGCTGGTGGCAATCCAAATGGATCTTGCTCTACACCATTTATCTGAGCCGCACCGCCTGAGTATCCGCCAGCAACTTCAGTGAATGGATCTTCACTCTCCTGCTTCTCTGCCAGCTCCAGCACTTGCACTGCACGTAATCTGAGCGACACACCATTTAATTGCTGACTTGCGTTAAATGGCACGACTGTCACTGCAATATTTACAGTTGACCCAGATGTCAGCTCAAATCCATCTGGCA
>FZLS01000149.1 GCA_900197625.1 Rhodobacteraceae bacterium Water-Bin34
TGTTTGTAGTAGTTAGGTCATTATAACCTAAATCAATGGGTTCATGTTTAAACATTATCTATCGTAGTCAGTTTGTTTCATTCCTTGTTTACCTGCCACCTTTTGAATCTCACTCATGCGATCTTTAAAACCGTCATCCGTTTGTGACCATAAAGATTTAACACCTGAAATGACCTTAGGTTGTTTATTAATTACTTGTTGGCAGTCATGTTTTTTGTAATAAGCATCAAGATCTTTCCAAGACATTGTGTCTTCCCACTCTTTACCAGTCTTATTACTTTTAAAATCATATGTCGGCATCTTCTCTATTCCTTAGTGTAATACTTTTCCACCATCTATATAACCACATTACCTTTATCGGATAATGCTCTGGATCAGGTAGTTCATCTTTGAAATACTCCATGAACTGTCTTAGCTCGTCTTCGCTCAAAACTCAGCAGCACAATCAACAAGCATTTTCATTCTATGCTCTACAAGATACGTAAGTATATTCGTACGTGTAGGATATACATAATTCTCGTATTTATTTATAGCCTCTTCACGAATACCATCTGGAGTATTAGTCAAGTCAATCATTTGTACATTACGCATAAAGTTACGGAAGACATTAGGCTTCATAATCATTTCTAGATCATCACGATTATCCCAATATTTCTCTATAGCTTTTTGTGTCATAGGTGTTTGTCTTGAACCTGTAGTAAATACATCATCATGAGAATTAGCATTAGGAACACCATCACCTGAATCACCTTTAAGTAAGTGTTCGAATAGATACCTACGTGGATTATCTTCCTTAACCATTTTATTAAACATAGGTGACCATTGTATGACATGACCATATTGCTGTAATTGAATAAAGTCTTTGTCAGCAGATATAATAACTACATCCTCACCAATAAGAGGTGTGGACTTGTGTACAGTTAATGCACCAATAATATCATCAGCCTCTGCACTATCGATCTTAATAACAGCGTATGGAAAGTTCTCACGTAAGTCATTGAGAGTATCTTCTATTAAGTCAAAGATCATTGGCCAGTCATGTTTGTCTGTAGCACGATTAGCTTTACGTGCAGCCTTATACTCTGGGAATACATCTTTACGCCAAGAGTAACTATCACATGCGATAACCATCTTACCGTAGTCTGCCTCTTTATACTTGTTACGATATACCCTTAGGTTATTAATAATAATATGCTTAACTAAGTTCTCGCTAAGCTCTTCACCACGTGATAACTGACCCATGATGGACCCGATTGCCAAACCATTAAAATCTACTAGTACCATAATTTACCTATATTCATTATTTAAAGTATATTATAACATGTTTTACTGCGGATGTACATACTCTTCAGCTAAATTTTTAACTGAACCTACTCCTATCTTTACCGCTATAATACCGTTATAATTGTTCTCATTCAATAATACATTCTCATCGAATTGTATCTTTGCTTCCATATAGTTTGTGTCACCTCGAGTCTTACACAAACAAATGATCTCACGTTTAAAGTTCTCTTTACCTAACTTCTCTATATCGTCATTAAGTCTATTACTTGAACCCCAATACTCTTGCCAATCAGTTTCTTTCGTGACCTTGCGTTTTCTTTTAAACCCCGCCAGCGGCTTGAGCTTTCTTACAGTTTTAAAATACTTTCTCCCAATATAGTCCATGCCATTAGTGAGATTAGTAATCCTATAAACAAACCCGTAATAACTGCCAATATCAGCAGACGTAAATCTTTGTCCATTATGCGTCCAATCGTTCTTCATCGTGATCGTATTCTGATGCATCATATCCTCCACGTTGGGCCCATTCTAAATTAGCACCGCAAAATGGGCAGTGCGTCACTTCCAATCCTAAATCAATAGGATCATTATCATAACCTAACTCTTCTTTGACAGTAACGTCAAAGTCTGGACTATTGCATTCATGACATATCATAAACTTAATTCTCCCATTTGAACATGTGACATCATCTTATCGTAGCCACCAATATATTTGCCATCAATAAAAATTTGTGGAAATGCTCTTGCTCCAGGAACTGCTTCATGAAGTTGTGACATTGTCCAATCATTAGACTGAACATTTCTCTCTTCTACACTAATACCTTTTTTCTTTAAATAGTCTTTTGCTTTTGTACAATATATACAATTGTCTTTAGACCATACTACTGCTATACTCATAAACTTAATCCTTCGAATGATTTTTTATTGACATCATGTGTAACTCCACCGAGTACATATGACGTTATTTCTGTTTCTTGCGGAGCAACTTGTACTGCTCCTCCACTTATCCATTTCTCTGTCCATGGTAGTGGGTTATGTTGATGTACTGAAAATGGTACGTGATAGTTTAAAGATTTAATTCTCTTTGCACCAATCCAACGTACATATTCTTTTAATAAATCTGCATTCAATCCAATCATTGATCCATTACCAAATAGATAATCACACCAATCTTCTTCTTGTACTAATGCATCTTCAAATAGTTGATGGACTTGACCATCAGTTTCTTCTTTAATCTTTACATAATCCTCATCTTCTTTTAAGAGAGTACGTATAATATTTAACGATGCTGCAAGATGTAAGTTCTCATCTCTTGCAATTAACTTAATAATCTTTGCATTACCTTCCATTTGCTTAAGCTCTGCGAAAGCCCATGAACATGCAAAGCTCACATAAAAACGTATCCCTTCTAATATGTATATAGAAACCAAACATAGATATAACAGAGTTTTATGCTTATAGCTACCGTGAGGGCCTCTATAATTGATCAGGTTGTCATAATGTTCTGAGATTGCATTACCACACTCGGAGATTGCTGGTATCGAAGTAATCTCATCGAAGACCTTCGAAGGATTAGGATACACGTTTCTGATCACGTGAGTATATGACCTTGAATGAATAGTCTCAAAGAATGCCCATGTCTCAATGAGTAACTCAAGTTCAGGATTACTTGCAAGTGGCAATAAAGCCAAGTCAGGTGATCTGCCCTGTACTGAGTCTAATAAGATTTGTCTTTTGAGATTGGATGTAAATATATGTTGCTCATTCTTTGTTAACTTACCAAAGTCAATCTTGTCTTTTGTGACATCGATCTCATCAGGAGTCCAATAGAATGATAACATCTTTTCATATAGTTTTTGTAATTGTGAATATTTTACAATATCATATCTTGCTACGTCGACACCTTCATCAAAGAATAGATCTTTATCTAAGTGTCCTTTTGTGTTTATTTTAAATACGCTTTTTTTCATACAGTATACCAGCTTGGTGTAACCGTCTTCCATGCTGCGATATGTTGCTTATACTTCTTATAGTAATTTCTATAGGCAGTAATGCTATCACTATGCTTGACATCGTCAGGCATGGCTTGTGTCGGTTGTGTAAATGGACTATCACCACAATTACGTGGTGGGCTCTTTAGTACTTCTTTGAGTTTTACGAATGACATATGATCTTTGCCATAGCGTATAACAAATTCATCGTGTAGATGGCACCACATCTCATAGAGGAATGCGTAATTATTTATACTTTGTCGAAGCCACACATTGCTCGGATGATTGACATGTGATGCTTTATACAAACTATTTTCCTCATGACGCCAGCGTTTGATCTTAGAACCTATTTTATTTTTGTCATAATACTCTACACCATCTAATACTCGATGGGCTGTAGACATCAGCTGTGCATATTCCACAAGCATCTTACTACAGTGTTTGTCAAGGTGCATTTCTGCACTGGTTTTCGCATCTTCATCTAAATAAAATATATTCATTCTTCATCCTCAGTTATAATTATATCACGTTTACAATCAGGAAATATTTCTAATGGAATGTCTTCCATCCAATATTCCTTGGTAAACTTATATTTTTGGTAATTTTCCCAAGTGGTAACTTTAGCTGTACCGTCACCCAACGGTAATTTCATTAAACTCATGTATATATTATATCATAATATAGTGTAAAGTACATGTTATATGGTAAAGGATTCACCACATCCACATCTTGCCTTTTCTTTAGGATTATAGAATTCAAATCCTTCATTAAGACCTTCGTACTTATAGTCTATCTCGCACCCTTCGACATACACATATGACTTCGGATCTACAAAAACACGAAAGCCATCAAACTGTTGTATGTGATCTTCGCCATTTGCATAATATGCATACTCTAAATTATATGCCAAACCCGAACAACCTGTAGTTTTTACTAATACACGTAATGCACGAGGTGTCATTGAGGTTTCATCTTTTAAAAGAACCTGTAATTTTTCAATTGCTTGATCAGTTATGCTTATCATAGGGGTATGTATAAAAAGAAAGACCGGAGTATTGGGTGATAAGGAACTCCGGAGAAAACCTCAACTAACCTATGCGGCTAGTAAATAATCTGACTGATTGCCGATTAATTTTTCATTTTAAAGTCTTCGTTGACTGACGAGTCTCAAGCGGCTCTGCTACCTAATCGATGCCGAATCTCCCCCATTTAATAATACTATTTTAATATTATTAGGTGGAGGAGGTGGGAATTGAACCCACGTGTTAAGTGCTCCTACTTTTACCTTTACGTCGTTATACTCACTTCATTATTGAATGAATGTTATGCATCATCATGTGATAGTAACTTCCACAAAATCGCTGCAGAAATTAGACCTACCAAACCAGCATCTCCTAGCTGTGCTACGATACCAATAATTGTACCAATGACGTCACCGCCTAAGAATGGTACTGATCCACCAAATACGATTTGCAACATGATTGCCAAACCGATCAGTGACATTGCCACCGCTGTTGCAGCTGAAACGCCGCTTGTGATTTTATCTAACATATATTCTCCTATGTCGTTTTTTAAAAAGTAGTTTAGCCTTGTCTCGAAGGGTTCTCGTCCTTAAACTTTTCATTTAGCTCATCATTCAGTTCAAGGAAAATTGGGAAGATAGCCATACTTATATATCCTATGGCCCCGAGGGTAAGAATTACCCCTAATTGTATGTAGTTTAATAAATCCATAATTATTTATACCTAACTCAATCTTGATAACTAAACTATTATAACATAATTTATAACAAAAGTACACAGTAAATCAGCTTATTTTCGAAAAAAAGAATATTTTTTTATCAGATGATGTTTTTATAGAAAAATCTTCTATAAAACGCAGCTTTCACAATAGTCATCAT
>FZLS01000180.1 GCA_900197625.1 Rhodobacteraceae bacterium Water-Bin34
GGCGGTGGTGGAACTCCAGCACCACCCCCAGTCAACCAAGCACTCCTAGACGCATTAGCAAGACGTGATGCTGCATTATCGACACAGATGGGCAACATTGGAACGGCATTCGGCTTCTCGAATGACGATTACTACGATCAGCTAGGGACAGATTACCGTGAAGGTGGACTATCAGAAGCATTTACAACGGCTTATGATGATGCCACTCGCGGTATTTATGATACCTTTAAATCCGCTGGTATGCTCACGCAGCAAGGTGTTGACGACTCTATGGGTATCTTGGCTAGTGCTGAAGGTGGCGAGGAAGGCCGCATCGATGGTATTGTCAATCAGTACACCACAGCCAACCGCAACTTTGTTAACGACGGACGTACTGGTATGGAAGGTACGCTTCAAGGTTTTGTTACTGAAACTGACGACATACCGACCATCGATGCGCAGACTGCTCAAATCCTTGGCTATGATGTTGCAGGCAATGCGCAGCCGTTCAAGACACCCAAAGAACAAGAAGTTGTGGATTTCTTCACTGACTTCGTGAAGCGGTCCTACGATCCAAGTTACAATGTTGATCCGACAGCGGTTGCCAGTGGTGGCCCAAGCCGAGTTTCCGGCTCCGTTGACCAGCTTGGCGCTGGTACTCAGCCGTCAACGATTGCAGGTATACTCGATCCAATAGCAGGCGGCAGCGTGAAGGTGATAGGCTAATGTGTGATCCAACTCTAATAGCAAGTATCGGCGCTCAAGTTGTTGGCGCGCAAATGCAGGGAAATGCGCTGAAAGGCGCAAACGCTGAAAAAGCTCTGCTGATGCGGCAAAACGCAGAACAGAACCGGCAGCTGGAAGATACCCAACGCGCGGCGATCCAAGAAGCTGTTGTCGCAGCCGACTCCACAGCCGGGAAGCCGGGCATGGAGGCTGCTGCTGTTGATTTATCCAACATACTAAAAGCCGCAATAACAGGCGGTGGAGCGCAGACTAACACAAGAACCAGCTCCGCGCCCCAAATTGTGCGTGATGCAGAGGCAGCTGCGGCTCAAACGGCTATGATGAAAGCGAACCAACGAGCAAGTGCAATCGCAAGCCTGGACGCCACAAGTAAATACTTAGGAACAACCATTGCGCCTAAGATTGCCGATGCAGCCGCTATAGGCGGCATGACCGGAAACTTCATGAGCGGCAACAGCGCCGTCACAGACACCGGCCTGCAATATGCAGCATCGAAGGCGTACTCGCCTATGGCTCAGATACTTTCTGGTGCAGGTCAAACGGGAATGGCCTATGGCCTTTATGATCCGAAAAAGGGCGTTCCAGTAGATAAACCAGTAAATAAAATAGTATCGACAGCGTAGAGGATTTACAATGCCACGCCAAAACCCCTATCAGATGGACCCTTTGCTGGCGCAAGGCTTTTCGAATTTAACGAAGGCTTTGATCGGTGATCCCGAAACAGATTATCAGGTGGCTAGGACTGGCTATCAGAACGAGCAAACAAACCGTCTTAAAACATTGTTGCCGTTTGAGCAACAGTCGATAGAGGCGCAAATTGCACAACGTAATGCGGCAGCGAATGCATCAAATTCTCAAGCTGGCCTCTACGGATCGCAAACAACTGAGCAAGATTTACTTAATTCGCAGCTTCAAAACCTTACAACTGCATTAACAACATTATCTTCTAGTCCCGAAGTGCAAGCTCAAGTTAGCGCCGCTACAGGTATTGATTTTAGTAACGCAGCTAACGTCGATGCCTTTGGCAGCGCTCTTGTGACAGCAATGCTGGGCGGTACGGGTAATGTTGACCAGCGTTCTAGCGCATTTACTAATATGGCTAATCAAGCAAATACAAACACTGCGTTCAATCAGATTATGGACTCATCCGCGACACCAGATCAAATACGTCAGGCGTTTATCGCTAACGGCGGCGATCCTGGCAAATATTTCGATGCTGGTGCAGCGCGTACAGAGATTAACTACGATTATAACGCTGCGCTAGATAAAAACGCGAAAGACCTTCAAGGTACGCAGTACACTGCTGACAGAAACTTAGAAGGAACGCAGTACAAAGCAGATCAAGATTTGGACGGCACGAGAATCACAGCTAAATCTACAGAAGCGTATCAGAACTTTAAATCTAACTTGCAATTTGGTGAAGGTGGGCAAGGCGACCGCGACAAGGCGCAAGATGTTGTTCAAGCACAGTGGGAATTAAACAACAAGCCACTAGAATTTACAGTTACCCCAGGCCAGCAAATTGTTCTTAGTCCCGCAGCGGGTGAACGCCTTGGCCTTGAGCCAAACGATGAAGGTCTCTACGTCCTCGATGGCGGTCCAAAGCCAGGTTCAATCGTTGTTAAGGTGGGTGAGGAAGACGTTTATCTTACTGAAGCCGACGCAACAGCCCTTGGCATCGAGAAAAATGATGCTGGCGTTTACATGATACCGGGACGTGCAAATCCTACAGGCAGCAGTGGAAGCAAATCACCCACTTCCCGAACCATTCAAGCTACGCAAAACTTGACTGAAGAAATGTATGCCGACCTAACAGGTTTCCTAAAGGAAAGGATTCCAGCATCGCTCGGAGATTTACCAAATAATGTTCAAGTGGGTATAGAGACTTTCATTATTAGGCAAGTAGATGCTTTTATTGGACAAAATCCTAATACTCCCTACATGGATGCGTACAACAGGGTAGGCGCACCAATCGCTAGTGGTGGCGTTGTGGAGCTGGGTAACAACGACCTTCGTAGGTCAAATATCAAAGTCCCACGCTTCTTTGATGAAAAATGGAAGAGCGCAGCCGCAAAAGTAGGCGAACCAGTCACAAATGGTGACGATCCATACACAAGGGATCAGCTTGTTGAGGCAATTACAAAGAACGCAACCTCCCTCGGTTACACGCCAAGCGATATAAGTAAAATACTAGAAAGCTATTGAGGCGGTCGAGATGAAATTTGATGAATTTGGCTTTCCACTCGAGCAAGAAGACCAAAGCACAAGTGAAGTAGACGAGTTTGGTTTTCCTTTAGATACAGCCCCGCAGACGGGCCTTGACGAGTTTGGCTTTCCTTTAGACCTACCGGCGGAAACTGCAATCCCTCCTGTTGCGGCGATCAGTGAACCCTCCCCAATAACTGACATGCCGCCGGTAGACCCGACAGGTGGTTTCCGCAGTCCGACGTCTGGAGTGGCTGAAACAAATGCGTTACTGGCGCAGCAGATTGCAGATCAAAACCGCGCAGCGCAAATTGCTAATGCGCCTAATACAACTGAACTGGATTCTGTGTTTTACCCTAAGACTTTCGACCCGGCTGTTACTGGGCAGCAAGCATTAGAAACAGAACGCCAAAGGCTTGCAGATGTGATGGAACAACCGGGTCCAACGATTGCAAAGACAGAAGCAAACGTAAACCCAAGCATATCACAGGTGCAAGGTCTTCCAGGAAACTACACCACGACTAGGCAACCAGTTAGCGGGATGCCTATAAGTGATGCTGCGGCAATAGACGAGATGGCTTTCGGCAACACCTACCAAATGCCGAACAATGCCGTTTCGCGCGGCACAGGGCGAATGCTAGGTGTGTTCAATTTGTTTGCGCAGCAACTGGGTTTGAAGGATACCGGCGATTACATAGACCGTATGCAAGAGCTTAATAGGATAATTCCAGAAGCTCCAAAAGACGTGCAAGATGGGCTGCGCGCAATCACAGACGAAAACAATACTTGGGGCGAAGCGTTCCGCGCTATGAAGGACAACCCTGGCGCTGTTCTCAGTGTTGTTGGCGAAAGCATTCCGCAAATGATCCCGAGCCTTTTAGCGGCTACAGGCACTACTCTGGCAACAGGTGGCAACATCTTTGCTGGCGCGGCAGCTGTTGGCGCAACGTCTGGCGCTATAGAGTTCGGCAATGTCCTTGATGAAGAGATCAGATCATCAGGCGTTGATTTAAACGATGATGCAGCAGTGCAAG
>FZLS01000163.1 GCA_900197625.1 Rhodobacteraceae bacterium Water-Bin34
CGGGCCAAAGCTTCAAATGTTTAGGGAGTGATATAATTGGAAGTTGACCCTTTTTCTGCACCAGGAAAATTCTGGAGAGGCAATTTACACACCCATTCTACCCGCTCGGACGGGGTACTTGATCCAGAGGAAGTCGCGAGTCGTTATCAGCTCGAAGGGTATGACTTTTTAGCACTGACAGACCACTTCGTCGGTTTGTATGACTATCCCTTGACCAACATTCAATCCTCCGCAAACGAGAACTTCACAACGATACTTGGTGCCGAGTTGCATACTGGGGCAATGGAAAATGGTGAAATTTGGCACTTAGTTGCTGTCGGTCTTCCAAAGAATTTTATGCCGCCCGATGCTCCGGATTTTCAGCCGCGTAGCGATCAAGAAACAGCTGCCAAGATTGCGGGAAGGGCACGTGATGCAGGAGCTTTTGTTGTGGTTGCTCATCCAGAGTGGTCTCAAATGTCGCTTGCTGACGCAGCATCTATAAAAGCGGCTCATGCCGTCGAAGTTTACAATCACGGTTGTTACGCAGGTTGCGATCGAGGTTATGGATTTCACGTCTACGAGCAGTTACTTTTGACGGGCCAGAAAATACTACTTTGCGCTACTGATGACGCCCATTTCAATGAACCTGATCATTTCGGTGGGTGGGTGATGGTAAAAGCCATTGAGAATTCACAAAGCGCTATCTTAACCGCCCTAAAGGAGGGTTCATATTACTCTTCCACGGGCCCAGATTTTCACAATGTTATTTGGAGTGACAATCAAGTTGACGTTTCTACATCAGAGATCAGCACTATTATTCTTCAGGGCAAAGGCACCCGTACCGTCGTGCGCCATGGCACATCCATGACACACAACACTCTTCCCTTTGAAAAGCTAATGCCTTCTCCATGGCTCAGGCTCACAATTGTAGATGGCGCTGGAAAACGAGCTTGGACAAATCCAGTTTGGCGCACCTCATTAGACAGTTAATTTTTTATGTTTGTAATGCCAACCTCATTTGCATAAACTCAACGATGGAGAAATAAAACCGAGAGACATTGGCTCACAAAAACGCCTGCTCAATCAGTATTTATGTTTTGCCGTGAGTACGAGTTATAACAGATTTAGAAATGAATTAGCACTTACATGAAGCGGTTACCAAAGACATTACACATTCGAACATTCTATGCAGTGGCAATAGAAAAATCAATTTCACAAGCTTCAGACCGGTTAGCGATTGGAAAAGCGACGGTAAGTCGCCACATCTCTGAGCTTGAGATTGACCTAGGTATCAATTTATTCCGCAGGCTTAACAGTGGAATGGAATTGACTGATGCCGGCACTGAGCTTTTATCGATAGCAGAAAAATTAGCTCTTATTGCAGTTGACTTTAGTGTAAAAGCCGACAGCTTTGAGGAAAAACTGGTTGGCGTTGTTAAGCTGTCAGTTAGCCCTGGGTTTGCCGTATTTTTATTGCCGAATATCCTTTCTAAATTACGCGTCAAAGCACCAAGCCTTCAAATTGTGGTACATTCATCGATGGATCCTGCCAATATGCTTATGGGGGAAGCAGATATTTCCTTACGATCCGTTGAGCCAGGGCAAGCAAGTTTGCGCCGTGAGCAATTGCCTGATCTGGATTATGGTGTATATGCGTCTCTAGAGTATCTAGAACGGTATGGTGAACCAGCCACACCGAAAGACCTTGAACAACATCAGTTGATTGGGCAAGTTCAAATGCTCACATTTAAAGACCAAATAGAAAGAACTGGCTTTTCGTTCGAACATGCTTTTTTTGCTTTGCGAACTGATGACGTTGGCGCAGCATGGAACTTAATTCTAGCAGGCTGCGGAATTGGCGTTTCAATGTGCAAAAATGGCGACTTAGAGGATCGGGTTAGGCGAATTTTTCCAGAGTTGCCAGCTTTAAAATTACCACTTTGGATAAGTTCGCAAAAAGAAACACAACTTAATTTTTCCACTCAATTCGTGTATGATTTTATAAAATCTGAGCTTTCATAAGTAATCGCTACAAACAATATTTTAGATGGTTAAGCAATAGTTCGTAATTTCAATAGCGTCTCAAATTAGCGATTTTGTTTAGATTTAAGAGAACTTAAATAACGTTTTAATAACAGTGGCCCTCCAAGGCATTTATAAACTTCAAGACAATGGGTTAAGCGTCACGTGAAAAAGTTATATAAGTCAGCTCGCTAATAATTTGATGTTGATCCCTGCAGAGATCACGTTCCACTTTTGGAACGTCGAGTCTACCTAAAAGGTCTACAGTACAGATTTTCGCTACTGTATTTCGATCATGTAAAGAAATTCTGAACAGGATCTAGCTGCTTAGTCAAGTTTGAGCGCTGGATGTAAAAGCGCATGCAAAACTCCAAACTAAAAGTTTTTTTATTTAGAAAACCCAAGTATGTTTCCCCACTTGGTTTTTTGGTTTTAGCCGCATGTAATAGTGGCGGGTCTAATAATATATATGTAGAGGCAGACAAAAGTACAACTGGTTCAGTTGCAGAAGGTAATATCGGGGATCCAACTGTATCGGTAACTGGGTTGCTATCAATACCAACTAATGGTGACCCAGCTTTTGCAAATATTTTAAACACAGCTGGTGATAGTGGATTTGGTAATTTTATACTTACGAATGGATTTTGGACATACACGCTTGATCAAGCAGAAGTTCAAGACCTAGATCAAAACGATCAGATCTCAGACTCAATTACTTTCACGGCAACAGATGGCTCTACACAAAGGATTGATGTTACCATAATTGGTACGAATGATATACCTAGCTTAGAAACGTCTTTGCCCGATCAGGTTTCTTCAACTGGGTCAAACTTTAATTTCAATGTCAATACGGGGTTTTTCAACGACTTAGATGCTGATGATACGCTGACTTTTTCGGCACTTCAATCGGATGGAAGTCCCCTCCCCGACTGGCTTTCTTTTAATGCTGCATCGGGCGAGTTTTCAGGAACATCGCAAACAGAAGATCTCGGTCTTATAAATATAGATATAACGGCAACGGATAGCAGTAATACATCCGTATCCGACACGTTTACCCTTACCATAAACGCAACGAATTCGAACCCAACGCTTGAAAATACAATAACAGATCAAGTTACAGCTGAAGATAGTACATTTAACTTTCAAATTCCCAATAATACTTTCTCTGATAGCGATGTTGACGATAACCTAAGCTATACAGCCAGTCTGTCTGATGGCAGCGCTCTTCCATCGTGGCTTACGTTTAATGGCGCAACACGCACCTTGAGTGGAACACCCGAAAACGATGATGTTGGTGCAATAGATATTACTATCACTGCGAACGACGGTAGCTCTGCTTCAGTTACAGATACATTCACCTTAACTGTCACAAACACCGACGATGCCGCAGTTGTTTCTGGTGACATTACGGGAACTATCAATGAGGGCAACATTGGTGACGCTGCCGTAACAGCGACAGGTACGCTTGCGATAACTGATGTTGATGCAAATGATACACCAAGCTTTACAGACGTTGCTAGTACGACTGGCGAAAATGATTATGGCAGCTTTACACTAGTAGAAAGCACCTGGACTTACACGCTTGACCAATCAAAGGTTCAAGATCTTGATCAAGGTGACGTGGTTACAGATACAACAACATTTACCGCCTCAGATGGTTCCACACAGCAAATTAACGTTGCGATTACAGGTACAAACGATGCTCCGACCATACAAACTCAACTGGTGGATCAAAATGCACTAACAAAGACCGAACTCAACTATCAATTTGACGAAAATACATTTTCTGATGTCGATTCTGATAATAGCTTTGTATATCAAGCTTCACTGAATGATGCTTCTCCATTACCGACATGGCTGTCTTTCAACAGTGATGACAGAACCTTTTCCGGTTCAGCGCCAAATACGGATTTAGGCAGCCTAACGGTTAGAGTTTCGGCAACCGATACGCATAATTTTTCTATTTCGGATAATTTCAACCTTTCTGTTTCGTTTAATCCTACCGTTGAACTATCCGGAATAGTACAAAATAGTGATCGAGACGGCTTTGTCATCAACGGCGTGGCAACGGGTGATTACTCTGGCCGATCAGTCAGCAGTGCGGGCGATATTAATGGCGATGGCTTTGATGATCTTATCATAGGGGCAAATCGTGATGATCCCAATGGCTCGAACTCCGGCGCAAGCTTCGTAGTCTTTGGTAAAAGTGGTGGAGCGGTTGTTGAACTTTCAGAGATAGAGCTTGGCACTAACGGAGACGGCTTTGTTATCAATGGCGTGGCAGAGTTTGACCAGTCTGGCATTTCAGTCAGCAGTGCAGGCGATGTAAATGGCGATGGCTTTGATGATCTCATCATAGGGGCAGCTTTTGACGATCCAAATGGCGAATCTTCAGGCGCAAGCTTTGTGGTCTTTGGTAAAGCGGATGGTGCAGCGGTTGAACTTTCAGAGATAGAGCTTGGCACTAACGGAGACGGCTTTGTTATCAATG
>FZLS01000190.1 GCA_900197625.1 Rhodobacteraceae bacterium Water-Bin34
GCCATTCCTATATTTCTCATTGGTGTATTAAGAATTGCAGGTGAAACACTCATATCAGGCAAAGCAATGGTTTGTACCATATACTGTGCATTAGGATATTTTTTAGAATCAATTACTAGTCTAAAACCTGAAGGAGTAATATACGACAGGTTCGTTACAAGCGTTGATGTTGCCTGCTCTGAGAAATTAATATTTGGTTGATATGGCATTTAATCCTCCGTGTATACACTTATTTATAACGAAAAAAGGGCAGCCTTTCGGCTGCCCCCTCTAATCGTTATGGAGAAGGGTTTAGCCTTCGCCTAGAATGTTGTCTACCTTAAAGATACGGTAGTATTGGTTCGAACGATCTGCACCAGTATCGTTACCAGCAGTTGCACCAACGAATGGGTTAGCAACCATGCCGTAACGAGTTTTGAAGCCGATTTTCGGTTGGAAAGAATTCTCACCAACTGCACGGACCATTGTCAACGGTACATATGGACAGTAGAACAAGCCTGCGTCATATGCGTTTGTACCTTTGTAACCCATGTTAACATAGTTAACAGCAGCATATGGATCGATGTACACTTTCATGCCACCAGCCAAAGTACCTGCAAATGTGTTACCAGCGTCATCGATGTTCAAGTTTGCATTCGCAGCAAGAGCTGGAGTGTAATCTAGCATACCTGATGCAGATAGTGCAGCAGCTACGTCAGATGAACAGATGATGAAGTTACCTTTACCGCGACGTGTTTCTTTCGCGATTGTATTTGCTTCACGCTGAATTTGTACAAGCAATCCTTTGTACTTCTCTACAGACCAACGACCGTCAGCATCTGTATCCAAGTCAAAAGTACCAGCAGTTGTTAGGTCAGCTTGTTGCGCACCCAATTTAGCTTTCATGTTGATTGTACGGATAACTTCGCGGTTGATTTCAGCAAGAATTTCAGCAGACAAGATGTTTGCTAGTTCTGCTTCTGCATCAAGACCATGCACAGCTTTAAGATCTTGTGCAAGTTCCATTGTGTACTCAGCTTTCAAAGCACGAGACTTTGCAGTCACAGTTGCTTTTTCGATTGAGAACGCCATTTCTGGGAATGCATTTGATCCTGAATCACCTAGAGCTTCAGCAGTTGCTGTTGCCATAGCTGTACCTGGAGCATATTCTGCAACTGTATCAGCATCGTTACCAGCAGAACCACCAGAAGCTGGATCGTCACCAGAGAAAGGATCGTTGTTGCCAGCGTCAGCTGAACCAGTGTCACCAGATGCGGCACCAGAGAATGCAGTGTCTGCTTCTGCAAACAATGCTTCTGTACCATTTTGTGCTGAATAGCGTGATTTCATTGCGAAGATCAAGCCAGTTGGGCCAGTCATCGGCTGAACACCAGCAATATCGTATGCCATCAAGTTTGGCATTGCACGACGTACAAGAGAGATCAAGATTGGATCCCAGTTATCAATTCCAGCACCAGTTGCGTTTGCAGGTGCAGCTTCTGTCAATGTGAAGTTCTGATGTCCACGCTCTTCAACAAGCGCTTTTTCAGTGTTTTCCAACATGACTGCAGTTACGGCACGTTTGTGCGCATCTGCGATTGAAGGAGCCTCAGCAGCTTCCATTACTGGCTGCCATTTCTCCATAAGGTTTTTATCTGCGTTAAACATTATTGTTTACTCCGTTAAATTAGATAGTTTGTTTTAGGGCAGCCAAGTAGCTTTGCATACGAGGAGAAACAGATACTTCATCTGCAGACTCATCGATAGCTTCGACTTCTTCGCTAACTGTGGTTGTAGTCACTTCTTTGAAATATGTTTCTTTGATAGTATCAACTTTTGCAGTAAATGCATCAGCTGATTCATAAGCAACATCTTCAACAAGTGATTTAAGCTTTTCAGCTTGTGCTTCGCTCAAACCAGTTGCAGATTCACGTACGATTGCTGCGCGAGTAAGATCATTTACTTCACGTGACAATTCGATGTTTTTCTGCTCGGAAACGTTAACCGCTTCTTCAAGGTTGTCTACCTTCGTAGCAAGATCGTCGACTAGGTCAACTTTGCTTTCCGGTACATCAACATAGTGCTCAGTGAACACACCATGAAGGGCAGTCATAAAGCTTTCAGCAACTTCGGTACGTAGACCGTTTTCTACTGCAAGTTTATTTTCTTCCATCCAGTTTTCGACGACGTAGTTGAGGTAGCCATCAACTTTCTCGACCAATTCAGAATGAATACGAGTTGTTTCTTCTGCTAACTCTTCTTGGTAAGATTCTTCCAAACGTGCAACGTTAGTTGCTAGTTTAGATTTTAGTGCAGCTTCAAAAATAATTGCAGCTTTACCTTTAAATCCTTCAGAAAGAGTTGCTTCATCAGCAACCAATGCATTCAAATCTTCTTCAAAGTGAGATTCAGATACAGTATTTGCATCATCAGTCTCTACGCTTTCAGTTGCACACATAGCTTCATATGCAGCTTTAAGCTCTTCTTTTTTCATCTTCGACATTTTGCCATACATAGCATTAACCATACCTGCTTTTGTCTTTGGTGCAGTTGCTTGTGCAGGCGCTGACTTCTTAATTACAGCAGCGTCTGTTTCAGCAGCTTTCTCACCATCAACTTCAGGTGCAGCCTTTGCCTCGTCCAGGTGATCCCCATCAGAAACTTCAACGTTCTCAAGGGTCTCATCTTGGAGCTTTTCGGCAATGTCTTCGACTTCGATATTTTCGATATCAGACATTAAAGTCTCCTATTGAGTTAAAGTTTTGAGAGGAAATCTTTGAAAACTTTCATCTGGACATTGGACATGTCGGCAGATTTGGCCTCTTTGATCTCAGTCTCGAACTGTTCAATTTCTTGTGCTTTTAGAATACCATTATCCCAAACCCAATCTACTCCCTCCATGATGCCATTTACAAAGGCCTCAGGAGCAGAAGGATCTTGTACGATATCTACAGTAGATAAGATAAAATCGTTACCTACCATATTAACATCGCCTTTACGCACAAGACTACCCATACCACGACTAGAAACACCAAGCTGAACACCACCTTCCATCAGACCCTTTACAATCTGACCCATAGGAGTATTCAAAATTAGTGCTTTACCCATCACATTATTACCATCCCAATTAAGTTCGGTAATGCGATGAGATACTTTATCCAAATTAACAGTAGGGCCTTCTGGGTGATTTAATTCACCTACGGCTCTACCTTTGGAAACTTGTTCAGCAGTGTATTTTGCCACTGCTTTTTCTAGGACTGCTTTCGGGTAGATCCTGCCATTGCGGTTCTTACCTTCAGCTTGCATGAAGATACCTTCGATAATGGCATTCTTTTCACCCTTATCGTTAGCTTCTGTCATATACTCCAATTGAGTATCTAGATGTTCTGTAATTAATTTCATATTTTACTAGCCTCTCGGAACTGCTAAACTAGTTAGTTTTACACCAGCGTTGGCAGCAAAAATAACTTCATCTTGTTTTTTTCTAATGATAACATGTTCATCTGACATAATAGTAAAACTTCCAACGACTGTTCCACTTTGTGCAGTAACTAATGTAACAAGATGTGCCGCTGTTGTAGTATTAATAATACGTACATTAACGCCATCTGATACAGTAGTTGCAGTTGCCGAGCTCGTAGGAGCTGCGATCTCTGCAGTTAGTGGTCTAATTTCAGCCATTACTATTTCCCCATAAGCTTAGTAAAATCTTTAATTGCTTTTTCAGCTTCTTTTTCACTTTTAAAAGTATCTAAATCCTG
>FZLS01000181.1 GCA_900197625.1 Rhodobacteraceae bacterium Water-Bin34
TTAATCATCTTCTTCATACTTTTTTTCCTCCCAGATTATAGTATTTCTTTGATTAATAAATAAGGACAATGTGCCCATATTTTTTTTGTTTCTTAGATAAACTTGGATTTATATATCTAAAACATTACCTCACCACCATTTGGCGAAATGCAGCTACCATGGAAAAAGCTTCCTTCAGGTGAAGCGAGCAGAGCAACTGCAGGTGTAATTTCCTCAACATCGGCGAATCTGTTTAATGGAATAGCAGCTTTTAATGTATCCAAAACTTCATCTGCTAATGGTGTTAATAAATCAGTATTTGTAACACCTGGTGCTACTGCATTTACTAATACTCCAGTTCCAGCACACTCTAGCGCCAATGCACGAGTAAAGGTTGTGTTAGCACCTTTCGCTGCAGAATAATGAGTAAGCAGTCCCGCTCCCTTGTATGCCAATTGTGATGTAATATTGATAATACGACCATCTCCACGACGCTTCATGTCACGGAAAACAGCTTGGGTCATAAAAAATGTACCTTTTACGTGAACATTCAGCATTCTTTCGAAGCTCTCTTCACTAATTTCTTCAAAAACTTCGGTAACATTGTGTCCTGCATTGTTGACTAATATGTCAACATCTCCAAGAGATTTCACTGCTTCGCTGTAAAAGTTATTTATATTTGATACTGATGAAACATCACACTCTGAAGCATAGCATTTACGCCCCAATGCCTCTATTGAAGAAACCGTCTCTTTTGCTTTCTCATCATCACGGAAATGGCAGAATGCAATATTTGCGCCCATTGATGCTAAGGTGAGCGCAATACCTCTTCCTATACCACGTGATCCACCTGATACAATTGCAACTTTTCCTTCAAGTTTTTGTTCTACCATAGTGATCTTCCTTTAAATTCTAACATATTAATTATCCTCTCCATTTATATTCTCCAACTAATTAGTCCGATTACATGATCTAATAAAATCTCGAATATTTAATTCTTGTAGATCAAAATTGTACTAATTAATGATTTACTCAACTCATATAACTGTTCATTTTTAAATCATATTACTCAAAATATGTTCACTTTTTGAACACTTGCTTGATTTGTCTCTTAACGTCAGTTTATATAATCCTTGGTTATGGAGTATGAAATATGAATGAAAATACTACATCGATTAATCAAAATGGTATGAATGGCAATTCGATACCAGAAAATTTTACGACCGAAGAAAGTACTATCCGAAATAGTTGGGCACGATGTAGAGACGTGGGCTTATCGCCCTCAGGAAAACCTGTTGATGCAGTAACCTCAGAAATTGATCTTTCAATTATTCAGGAAAAAAATCAACAAATTCGTCAATTCGTTTTACCAGAGCTACAATTATTATATAATCAAATTGCCGGTACTAATTTTATGGTCGCATATGCAGACACAAGTGGGATAGTATTAGATGCTTTTCTAGATGAACAATTCAAACGCAGTGATGCCGGAAAAGCAGTGATACCAGGCTCAATATGGACAGAAAACAATCGTGGTACAAATGCCTTGGGCTTAGCATTACACAGTGGCAAACCTCAAATTGTTGCAGGAAAAGATCATTTTTTTAGAAAGCTTGGTAACCTATCTTGTTTTGCAGCACCTATTTATGGACAAAATAATGAAATTTTGGGAGTAATTGATGCAACTTCGGATGCAGCATCGCGACAAGAGCACACACTAGCACTAGTGAAACTCGCAAGTAAAAATGTTGAAAATAGATTATTTATAGAACAATTTAGTGACTCTTTAATATTAATATTTCATGCACGTCATGAGTATCTGTCGACAACTAGTGCTGCACTTTTAGCTGTTGATGAACATGGGTTTATTGATGGAGCAAATATAAATGCAAAGATTATGTTGAACGGTCTAAATTTATATAATAAACAACATTTTGGAGACGTTTTTTCAGTTCCATTTTCTGCTGTCATTAATAGGCTCAATTCAGATCAAATAATTCGAATTCAAGATGCAATGGGTTCTGCAGTTTTTATGTCCATGAAAGCTAACACAACAAAAAAAATAGTTAATCTTTCTAGTGGAACAAATTTAGTCAAACAAATAGAAGCTCAGAACCTTCAAAAAATCAAAAAAACTATAATACCAAATTATATAATGGAAGATCCAATACTTAAAAGGCATATATCAAATGCTGAAAATGCATTAAGCCATGGTTTGGTTGTTTTTATAGAAGGAAAACGTGGAACAGGGAAACATTCAACAGTAGTTGAACTTAACCGACGATTTTTACAAAATAAAACTCACATTGAAATTGATTGTGCTCAAATCACATCAGATAATTTTGAAAATATTCTCTTCGGATCCTCTGGAAAAGTTGGATATTTTGAAAATGAATCGCAAAGCCATCCAATTGGTAAGCTTACTCAAGCCAGTGGTAAGATTATCAATTTTAAAAATATAGAACTGCTACCTGGAATTGTTCAAAGTGTACTTACAGAAGTCATAGAAGCGCACCAAGAGCATCAAACAAAGAACAAATTTATACCAATAAATGGTTTTTTATTTTCAAGCAAAGTATCTATGCAAAATCTACAATTAAACCCGAACTTATCTGACGAGTTCTTAGAATGTTTGATTGGCGCACAAATTCAATTGCCAATACTTGAAGATAGGGCTGACTTTGATAAAATTGTTTTTGAAATATTACGCCAAATTTCACCAGACCACACACTCTCTAAAACCGCTATGGACTCACTAAAAGCAAGAGCATGGCCGGGAAATATCAGACAGTTAAAAAAAATACTTCGAGTCCTCGTAGCGAATACCCAAGGTCAAGTTATTAGGAATGCAATTATTCAAACTGATCAAAATTTATCAGGATCTGAAGTTCAGCCATGTAGTTCTTGCTTGCAATCATCTGCAAGAAAAGAAAATTGTATTTTAATAAGAAAGACATGGTTAGATACAGGACAGAATGTAAGTCTCGTCGCAAGGCGATTAGGACTTTCAAGAACAACAATCTATAAACACATAAAAGATATGTAACTCACAGCTAAGTTAAGACTATTTTTTATAACGGTAATAATTGATAAATTTTATTGCCCCATGGACTGGAAGTAAGCGATTAAGTTTTCTCGATCAGCTTCTTTCTTTACCTTAACTCTCATCTTTGAACCTTTTACAAGCTTTTGACTATTTTCAAGCCATGCACCCATTAATTCAGTTGTCCACTGTGGATTTTCATTTGCAAAAGAAACTAACTTTTTACTATATTTAAACTTTTCATTTGTTGCGATGCCACGGTTTAAAATATCGTATAAATTTGGCCCACTTTTATTTTTTCCACCATCCTTAATGCTATGGCAACTGGCACATTTTTTAAAAGCTTTTTTACCTTTTGCTATATCACCAGCAAATGCACTTTGAGATGCAAAAAGGCATACTAATGTTGCTATTGGTAATGTTTTCATTTGGTGCTCCAGAATAAATTTTTAGCTATAATATTATATTTAAATATTGTTTTTAAAGAGAAAATCAATAGTTTGAATTAATTTAAAGTAATTATCCTAAAAAAGTATCTTTATATTGTTCACGTAAGAGATTCTTTTGTACTTTTCCCATAGTATTACGGGGCAATTCATCAATTATAACAAATCGTTTTGGATGCTTATATTTAGCTATTTGGCTTTTAATTGTTTTTTCTATTTTATCAATTTTAGGTTCTAAAGATTTGTCACGAACAAGTATACCCAAAGGTGTTTCGCCGAAATCTGGGTGAGGCACTCCAATAACTGCACTTTCAATGATACCTTCTTGTTCATCTAATAAAAGTTCCAGTTCTTTTGGATATATATTGAAACCACCAGAAATTATAAGATCTTTATCGCGCCCAATAATTTGAACATATCCATCTTCATCCATAAGCCCAAGATCACCTGTAATGAAAAACCCATCTTCACGTAATTCTTCT
>FZLS01000112.1 GCA_900197625.1 Rhodobacteraceae bacterium Water-Bin34
CTGCTGGGCCCGCTGTTGCTTTGCATGCTAGTAACAGTGCAAAGCCAAACATTATACCAATTATAAAAGATTTTACAACATCGCCGAAAGAGCAATTGTAAATACCAATTGATTTAGTCATTAGATTCCATGCTCTTTGCTCTACATCACTTCTTTTTTGCATAATCGGCCTCTTTCTTTCTATACTCAAGAACAACATTAACCTTTTGTTGTAGTCGTATCAGATCTTGGTCAAGCATACGGGTTTGATCAATAACTCGTATAAGAGCTATGTGCATTTCTTCTAGTTTAGGGTCTAGTCTATCGGTAACAAATTTCCATACATAATAAATAAAATAACCGAGACCTACCAACGCAACTGTTTGAAATCCAAACTCTGCTATCAATTGTCCCAAATCCATTAATCCCTTCTTGCATCTATGCTTCCATCCTCAACAAAGTTTTCTGACCGAGCAACTCGATCAATATCAGGCTGTAAATCAAGTGCACTAGAGACTAATAAATCAATTTTTATAATTTCATTACTCATAGTACGGGTTCTATTCTCAAGTCCTTTGCAGAAGATAGTTAGTGTGTCAATCTGCCCAAGCACGCCTTCTAGGATCTGTTTAATTACCAGGAAGATAAAAAAACCAGCCCCTAAGGCAGCGGCGATAGGAACACCAACCTCTCTTATTAATTCAAACATATCCATAAGTTTATTTAGCTAATCCTATGCTAAAGCTAAATATCACGTATGAAACTGCTAAAAACAGATTATATGATTAATCCAAAGAAATATTGGGTTATGGAGTCAGTTCAACCCCTGACATATGATGATCTAGAGCTATTCGATCAAAATGGTTATGATCTGTGTAAAGCTGAGCAGAAGTTTGCGGACAGTAATGGTTATTCACCGCAAGAACATCGATATAGATATACATGTAAAGCGCCTTGGTACTTAGAGACACATCGAGAGATGAGTGGGCCTCATTTAAATCACGCTGACCTTTACTTCAGAAGAGGTTTTAGCGGTGATGCAAAAGAGCAGCTTAAAAAATTAGCACAAGAGGATGCAGCATTCTATAAATTAATGGCAATGAGACCAAAATGGGGTGTTGATATGAGTGTTGACTATGCTGACAGTGACGGTAATGTATTTGAACTATTACATTTTGAATGGGACGGTTTTGATTACTATGAGGTTATAAAGAACAAATTATTAGTTGAAGAAGTTATTGCTAATATAGATTGGAATAAAGGCGCTAAGGAAATGATTGAACGCAAGGATGAATGGCATACTTTAGACTTCTTTGGACAATCAGATTGGAAACAAGCTTACTGGGGACTACCTAGAGAGCAGTTTAAAGAAGTCATATGGGAATAATAAGCTTGACTTATGTACAGAATGAGGTTATAATACTTAAATGAATATGAGCATAGAAGAATACTTTAGTAAGCATTGGCAGCAGGACTGGAGCCAATTCGATCTAACTGGATATAATATACTTTCTAAGTTGCCATGCAACGGTAAAGAAACTATAATAGATGTTGGTTGTGGATATAATCCACTTAAACAATGGTTCGAAGATAGGCTGGTAGGTATTGATCCTTATAACGATTCTGCTGATGTTAAGGTATCTATTGAAGATTTTGAAACAGATCAGAAATTTGATATCGCTCTAGCATTAGGTTCGATTAATTTTGGATCAATGCAAGATATATTCTGGCAAACAGAGAAGATGTGCTCATTAGTTAAAGAGGGTGGTAAGGTAATATGGAGGCAAAATCCAGGTATTTATGATCATCCTAATGATTATTTTAAGGACATAGATCTCTTTAACTGGACGTTTCAGATAAATATAACGATAGCAGAAGCCCTAGATATGGAAGTTGTTGACCTCCGCTGGGATAATAATCGAATTTATTCTGAATGGAGAAAGCCTTATGTTGGAAATGTTACAGGAGTTAGCGACTGAACGTCTTTGGATATATACTAGTATAGGAGGTTCCTTAGTTGGTGCTGCATTCTTATTCTGGTTTAAAGATACTAAGATGTCTACATGGGCAGTAAGTAAGTTTGATAATACTCTTGAACTGCTTGCTAAACGCTGGGGATGGACCTGGCTACAGAATGACCCTGATGCATGGCGTAAAAGATACCCACGCATTACTCAGAAGATTGACGAGTTGGAATCTCGTATAGAAAAGTTAGAAATGGATAGTCACCCATCCAGAGAATTAGAAGAATTCGATGTATGGCCTGACTTCGAAGCCCGAATTAAAAAATTAGAGGGCAAGTTGAAGAAGAAGTAACCTATATAATCAAGGAGAAAGATATGATTAATTGGATTAAAGATCGCTGGTCAGAGAGAACATCTAAAGACGGCGCAGTATTAATCGGTGCAGGAGTTGTATTCTTGCTATTTAAACCGCTCGGTGTTATTGCTGCATGGGTAGCAATTGGATACGGAGCCTGGACAATTTATAAAGAGGAAAGCTAATGGCTGACAACGTTCAATTAATTATTACCGTTAATGGTAATACTGACACGAACTGGGCTTCATCTGCAGATGCTATGACTGATATAATCGGATCATATACTACTGCAGGTGTAACCGCCACTCTTGAAGCAGAATGTGATGCAGGGAGAATGGTTCGTACAGAAACTCTTATAGATAGCAATTCTGTTGAGATGACATATGCCTGGAATGATTCTTCGCAAGTAGCATCGTTCTTTGAAACTGCAGACTTCTCAGCTACTAGAACAGTTGTAACTAATAACGTTTGGACTTGTAGTGGCAAGATTGTATATCTTAACGACACGGAACAAACATTCACTATTTAATAAAGGTTTATTATGATTATTGAAATTTACAGTAAGGACAACTGTCCTCATTGTGTGAAGGCTAAGTATGCCGCACAAGCTTTCGTTCAAGAGACTTCTCATGCAATTGTAGAGTATAATATGTCTCAGAATGAACAGTATAGAGAAAAACTACTAACTGAAGTCCCACAGGCTAGATCAGTACCACAATGCTTTGTTGATGGTAAACATATTGGTGGTGCTGATGAGCTTATTGAATTTATTGAGCAAGCGAATCAAAATATATTATTAGGTTAAGTTATGGAATTTAAATTTGTAGAAGACGGCATTGAGAAGAACGAAGTCGACTCAAATGCTATGGGCGGTACTGAGCTTATGAAGTTTGGTCTGCATGAAAGACTAGACCCATCCTTACTAGATGACTTTCAAATTATCCCCTCAAGAGTACGAGAGCTTAAAGATGATAAGCTTAAAGTTCTATGGCTTCATGATCTGCCATGGGACCCTGAATCACAGCATTTGCATGATGAAGGCTGGAAGAAGTTTGATAAGCTTGTATATGTTTCTGACTGGCAAAAAGAGCTATATCAGAACATGTTCCAGATTCCACCATCAAAGGGTGTTGTACTAAAGAATGCTATTGTACCAATAGAGGAACATGTTAAGCCTGATGCTAGTGAAGAGATTCGAATTATCTATCATACAACACCTCATAGAGGTCTTGAGCTGCTAGTACCAGTGTTTGAATCCTTATGTACTATATACGATAACATTCATCTGGATGTATTCTCTTCATTCAATGCTTATGGATGGGGTGATAGAGATAAGCCTTATGAGCCGTTATTTGAACGCTGTCGTAATAATCCTAAGATTACCTATCACGGATTTCAACCTAACGAGGTTGTGCGTGAGCATTTAAAGTCTGCTCATATCTTCGCATACCCATCCATATGGCTAGAAACGTCATGTATCGCTATGATGGAAGCAATGAGTGCTGGATGTCTATGTGTACATCCTAACTTAGGTGCACTACCAGAGACTACTGGTCAATGGACTTATATGTATAACTTCCATGAAGATCCTCAGCTACATGCTAATGCATTTGGATCTAATCTAACTGAGTGTATTGAGATATTCAAGAACGAAGAAAGACGTGAGCTAATTAAGAATAGATTGACTATGCAAAAACAATATGCTGATTCATTCTATGACTGGAATGTGAGAGCAATTCAGTGGAACCATTTTCTAGGAGCTATGAAAAATGCCCAAAGCCAAGCGCAAGATGACGGAAGCGCAGAGGAAAGCAGCAGTCGAGAGACTAGCTAAGGCTAGGGAAGCTCGTAAGAAGAAGCCCTCTGAACTTAAGAACGTTCACCCTGATGTAGCCAGTCTTCCCTCTGACCATATTCTAAGTTATGAAAATTGTAAGAAGTATCTAAAGGCTTGTAAAGAGCAAATTAGTGCTGCAAGATCTGATATGCGTCGTAATGTTAAAGGCGCAAGTGCCCAGTATCACATATGGAAAGGATATGAAGGTAATATTAATACCTATATTCGAAATGGTGATTGGCTAGATGACTTCTATGGTGAAGATCATAATAAGAGAATACTATGGACTGTAACTCGTATGGCATATTACGATTCAGGTAAACCTAAACGAATCATTGGCTATAAGTATCCTGATTGTGGTGAAATATGGACACAGGAAATGGAAGACGAAGAGATGAAAGCTTTTGGACTAGTTAAAAAGCAGGTTACCACAGTAAAATCTAAGAAGCGTAAACGTATCGCTAAAGCTAAATAGTTGTATGACAAACAATGTTATACAATTTCCCAAAGTAAAATTTACACCAGAAGAGCGCAAAGAAATGCAGCGAGAGTTGCTTATCGATGTCGCACTTGACATGTCCATTAGTGTATTCAATAAGCTTGATATATTTTTAGAAGCTATAGACGTACCTGAAGAAGAGCTTAGTATGGCCTTCACACCAGAGAATAAAAGAGATATGATTCTGATTCACGAAGCTATTAAGTCTTGTCTATACAGATTGCATAATAAAGATCATAAACTTCATCATATATCAGATAACTATATACCTGACCTTCCAGAGCTTAAATTTGAGATAATGGACCCAGAAGAATAGTAGTTGCCTATTACCTCTAGATATCATATAATGATAATCTAAATAGAGGACTAACTTATGATTATTATTGACCTAAACCAAGTGATGATTGCTAATATGATGGCTCAACTGGGCAACCATACTAACGCAGCAATTAATGAAGACCTACTAAGACATATGGTTCTTAATTCAATTAGGAATTATAGAAACAAGTTTGTAGAAGAATACGGTGAGATTGTTATTGCCTGTGACGGTAAGAACACATGGCGCCGAGGCTTCTATCCATACTACAAAGCACATCGTCGCAAGTTCCGCGAAGAGTCAGAGATGGATTGGAATCTAATCTTTCAATCACTCAATAACATTCGTGAAGAATTGCGTGATAACTTCCCATACAAATATATTCATGTTGAGGGTGCTGAAGCAGATGATGTTATCGGCACTATTTGTCATACGCATGGAAAGCAGCTAGGTAAGAATGACCCTATTCTGATTCTATCTGGTGATAAAGATTTTATTCAGCTGCAAGTATATTCGAATGTTGAGCAGTTTGATCCTATTCGTAAGCGATGGATTAAGCATAACAACCCTACTCAATATCTATTAGAGCATATCATTAAAGGTGATAGAGGTGATGGTGTACCTAATATCCTATCAAAGGATGATTGTCTAATTAATGGTAGGCAGAAACCATGCCGTCAGAAATATATTGACTATCTATCTGCTTTCTTTAGCGATGATGATTTCAGCGATCTATCAGAAGTTGATTTTAAAGATGGAGAACATGCTCGTAACTTTAATCGTAATTTGCATTTAGTTGACCTCAGAATGACCCCTGATGACATCAAGCTAAATATTTTAGAACAATTTGCAAAAGAAGCAATAGGTAAGCGTTCGAACCTATTTAATTATTTTATTGAAAAGCGGCTTAAAGGCCTTGTAGAAAGTATTGGAGATTTTTAATGGCTACACCTGGTGTATTTGAAGTGTTTGGCGAACTGGCTAAACTAAAGAGTGAGAGTGAGAAAGTAACTTTCCTAAAGAAGTGGGGAGATAACTTTGCAATTAAGTCTATCTTGCAAGGGTGTTATAACCCTAATGTAAAGTTTTTGCTACCTGAAGGAAGTCCACCCTATCAAGAGAATGATCCTACAATGGTAGAGACTCGTCTTTATGGTATGTCTAAACGATTTAATATGTTTGTTGAAGGCGGTCGTAATATTGCATCTCAGACTAAACGTGAGATGCTATTCATTGAGCTTCTAGAATCTATTCATCCATTGGACGCTAAGATCGTATTGAATATGGTAGCGAAGACTGATCCAAGTGAAGGCATGACACAGCGTATTGCTCATTTAGCATTCCCTGATCTAATCCCTGAACCTGCTGCTGTAGTAGTAGAAGAAGAGGTCGTGGAAGCTGAAGTAGTAGAGGCTAAACCTAAACCTAAAGCGAAGCGTAAGCCTCGTGCAAAAAAGGCTGCAGTTAAAAAAGCTAGCAAGTGACATCAGACTACTTTAAGGATTATACTGGAAACCCTGATCATGGTAAAACGCCGGATGTATTTGATCCGGTACATAACACCAGGATAAGGATTAACTATACTTACTATAATAGTCCAGAAGTATTCCAAGAGATTATAGACTGGTATAATGAAGCTGATCCATATCATAGCTTTGATTATACCGTCATAGATGATGGCTCTCAATCCAAACCTATCACAGATATGAATGTACCGTCACGATGGCGGATACTAAGAATAGAAGATGATCTAGGTTGGAATAATGAAGGTGCTCGTAACTGCTTGATGAGAGATACATCTAATGAATGGAATCTATTGTTAGACTCCGATTGGATTATTACATCACAATGTTTAAATGCAATTCGATTTCAGATAGCTAGAGGTCTCAATCATAGAGCAGTATACCTTCCTGGTAACTTTGGTAGTAATACCATACGCAATTCATTCTTAGTAACTAAAGATACGTTCTGGAATATAGGTGGATACGATCAGGCATTTATTGGTTATCATGGTGTTGACTATTCCTTCTTAAGGCTTAAGAATACATATGATCGATCTGACTTCTTTAGGTTTGAGAGAATAGTGGATGATGTAGTATCACCTGAAGATAAGAATAGGTTTGAGCAAGTTAAGCGCTTTCATGCTAGGATGATAGAGTTAGAAGAGCAAGGATTTGGTAAGCGCAATCCAGAAGACAAGCAAGACTTTATATGGAACAGCAAAGAAGACCAAATGAAGTTCTGGCAAGATATTGAATTTAAGGTGATTAATGATTAATGTATTGATAGTTGGTTATGGATTTGTAGGGAAAGCAACTAAGCTATTCCTTACTGCTAATGGTGTAGATCCTAACAATATTCAAATTTATGACCCTGCAATCGGCTATCATCAGATTGTACATCCCATCAGCCATTCATTCT
>FZLS01000185.1 GCA_900197625.1 Rhodobacteraceae bacterium Water-Bin34
GTATGGGGCGCTTCGAAAAGGATGATATAAATGGCATTACCTGCTGGCATTGATGCATTAAAATCTACGATAGGACGAAGAGGCGGATTAGCAAAAGCTAATAGGTTTGCTCTTTACATTTCTCATCCTGGTAAAAAACCTTCATTGATTAATACAGATCTTGAAGGTATTGTTACAGGTGCAGCGCGTTCTCTTATTAGTGGAGGCAGCTTATCATTACAAAGTTTCATCGAAGATCCACGCGATATGTATTTATTGTGTGAGTCAGTAACCATTCCTGGCCGGCAAATTGTAACACAGGAACATTACACAGATATGAAAGCAATTAAAAAACCATATGCATATATGAACGAAGATGTTAACTTGGTATTCCATTTAACAAATGACATGTATGCATGGAACTTTTTTAATTCATGGCAACAGTTTATTATTGATCCAAATGAAAGACGAGTATCTTTCCTTGATGATATAGGAACTGATGTTATTATTCAAGTTATGGGAAATACTGATTATATCCCAGTAAAAACTATAAAACTAACAAACGCATTTCCAACAACACTAAGTTCTATAGAACTTTCTAACAGCTCTGAAAATACAACTCTTCGTTGTAGTGTTTCTTTATCATATGATGATTGGCAAGAAGTAGGAGCAGTAGATGGGTTTAGGGACTTAGCAAGTAGGGCTGGCGAACTTATAAGTAATTCAGTTAACCTTGTAAGAAATATTGGTAAATTATTCTAGGAGTGATATGAAATGGCTTTACCTAAGCTAAATACCCCCAAATACAATCTAAAAGTACCGTCGACTGGTGTTGAGGTCACATATAGACCGTATCTGGTACGAGAAGAAAAAATTCTAATGATTGCTATGGAATCAGAAGATCAAAAAAGTATGTCGCAGGCGCTGCTTGATATTATTGAATCGTGTACACCGGATGTAAGTACATCTAAATTAACTATGTTCGATGTTGAGTATATTTTTGCAAAACTAAGAGCAAAGTCAGTAGGAGAAACCTCTGAGGTTTCAGTAAAGTGCAATAATTGTGAAGCTGATAATAAAGTAAAAGTAAATTTAGAAGATGTTTCAATAACAGACTTACCTAATACAAAAATCCAATTAACTCCTGAGACCGGTTTAGTTATGAGATTTCCATCTATGACTGATTATACCGATGTACAGAACCTTGATTCATTAAGTAATGTTGATAAAATTTTTGCTGTTATAATCTCTTCAATTGAAAGTATTTATGATGGTGAGAATTTATATAATGCAAATGCTCATACAAAAGAAGAACTTACGGAATTTGTAGAGTCACTTAATACTGAACAATTTAAATTGATTCAAAACTTCTTAGATTCTATGCCGCAGGCATATGTAAAATTAAAATATAAATGTACAGAATGCGGACATGATCATGATATGGAATTAAAAGGAATGATGAATTTTTTCGGCTAGCCCTTTCTCATACAAATCTAGTCAACTATTATAAAACTAACTTTAATATGATACAACATCATGGATACAGTTTGACAGAATTAGATGACCTGATACCTTGGGAAAGGGAAATCTATGTTGCTATGTTAATTGATCACTTGAAAGACGTCGAAGACCAAAGGAAGCAACTAAAGCGATAGGCTATAAAAATGGCAGAAGATAATACAACTTTAGGCGATGTAATAAAAAGATTACGTGCAGAGGGCGATTTAAGTCGAAACTCTGGCACGCATTCTATTAAAAGCGTTAAAGAGATACTAGAAGATTCTAGGAAGAGTTCGCTCTCTGATAAAGAAGATAAGCGTGAACAAAGCCGACGTGACGAAAAGCAAATTGATCTTCTGGAACAAATGGCCCGTAACGGAGCAACTTCAAACGATATTATTAATAATAAAGCTGCTTTGCCTACATCAGGTATGGCCGGATTAGGTGTCGGTCTACTTGGTGCTGGGGTTGGATTAGGAGCTGCTGGCGCTGGACTTGGTGCATTCTTTATGGGTCTATCTGGTGCTGAAGCCATTATGGAAAGCTTCGGTGAAGGCGGTAATCTAAAAAAGCTTTTAACTAATCTTTCTGAAGGTTTAGCTAGTTTTGAAACAAGAGATCTAACTGCATTAGGTGTAGTACTAGGATTTGGTGCAGCGGCAGGAGCTGTACCTGGATTGAGTGGTGCTGCAGCTGGTATGGGAATGGGTGCTGTTGGACTTGGCCTTGCATCTTTCTTTGTAGGTCTCGCTGCTGCTGATAAAACCATGGCTTGGATGGATACTGACTATACTAACCTTCCTAAGATGGCAACATCTATAAGCGACACTTTTGCTAATATGGATGAAGACGCTATGAAGGGTATGGCAGCTATATTAGGAGTAAGTGCTATAGCCGGTGGCCTATTTGGTATAGGTAAAACAGGTAAAGCTGCTATTGGTATGGGTGCTATATCTGCTGGTATCGCTGCCTTTTTTATAGGTCTTGGTGCAGCTGATTCTACGTTAAGTTGGATGAATACTGACGGAAGTAAACTCAAGCCTCTTATGACAAATTTTTCTGAGGGCATGTCAGCGCTTGTCGCTGATGATAAAGTTTTTGGAACTCTAGCAACATTAATGGCTGGAGCTGCAGGTACTGCATTATTTGGAGTAGGCGCTACTGCTAAAGCCACTGTTGGAATGGGACTTTTAGGTGCAGGTATTTCAGCTTTCTTTACAGCTCTAGGTGCTGGAGATAAAGGTTTAGCGTGGATGAATACTGATGGCAGTAAATTAAAAGATTTAATGAAAAACCTATCTGAAGGTCTAAAATCATTTGCTGGACCTCACCTATCGTTTCTAACTGCTGCTATGGCTGGTACAGGAATATTAGCAGCAACAGGTGTCGGAGTTGTAGGAGTAGCTGCTGGTGCTACAGGCTTAGGTGTACTTGGTGCCGGTTTGGGTGCGTTTTTTACTGGTATAGGAGCGGGCGATGCGATTTTAGATAAGATGGGTGCCGACGGAGGCGGCATTAAAAAACTTATGGTAAATACAGCCGAAGGTCTTAAAGAGTTATCTAAGGTTGATTTTGTTAATCTAATAGGTGCATCCACAGGAATGGCTGCTGCAGCAGCTGGCATGATTGCATTGCTTGGTGCTGATGGCCTCAGTAAACTTACGGGTACAATTACCGATGGAGTAAAGGGTATTTGGGGTTGGTTAACTGGAACAGATACTGATACAAAAAGACCTGGTATTGTTCAACAGGTAGTTGACATGCTCGAGCCGATAAGTCAAATAAGTGAATCACAGCTGACTCTTTTAGAAAAATTAACAGATTCTTTAAGCGCCCTTGGAGAATCAATGAGAAACCTAGAAGGTATTAAACTCGATGATCTTAAAGATACTTTTGGTGAGCTAGGTAGTGCTGTATCATTTGCTATACCACTAATTGACAAGATATACAACGGTGGCCCGATTGGTGCAGGATGGTTTGACGGGTATGAGTCACTAGATTTTGGTCCTGGTCTAAAAGAAATGCCTTTAACTGAAATAGAAAAGCGAATGAAAAAGCTTCGTGGAACTTTACAATTCCCTACAGTAGAAAATGTGGCAGAAAACGTTAATGCAATCGGTGACCAAATGCAAATCTTAAATGAAGAACAAAAAGCAGCTGAACTCGCAAATGCTCACCCCATGTCTCAAATGAATTTATCTGGAGATACTGTTACAGATAACAGCCAACAAATTGCGGTACTAAATGCAATGGCAGCATCAGGTAATTCTGATGCTGGATTTATGGCTCAAGGATTAGCAATGAGAAATCTAGCTTTAATGGGTGCTAATAGCGACTAATAAAAAAGGGAGCCGAAGCTCCCTTTCTCTGTTAACTATTAGCTAACTTATTAAA
>FZLS01000218.1 GCA_900197625.1 Rhodobacteraceae bacterium Water-Bin34
CTGACAAAAACAGCGCGACCTCTGCGGTGGCAGGCTTTGTTGGTGCCATCAATGATCGCATCCCATTACCAGCTGGAGTGGAGCTAGGCAGCGAGGCTGAGGTGATAATCTGGCACCAGTTCACCCGCGCCCGTGCGAGGTCAGACTGGCGCGATATGGACCTGATCTTGTTGGCGAAAATCGTAAAGATGGAAGCTGACATCCGCGCAGCTCAGATTGAGCTGGATGCTATGGGGATGATGATTGAAAATAAGCGCGGGACGCCAATTCCAAACCTATATCTATCGTTGATAGATACGCTGGAGCGGAGTCAGTTGGCTGTAATCCGATCAATGTCACTAAACCAAACGGCCTCGGATTCGCGTACAATCAATGGATCTGCTAAGGTTGAGGGTGAGGCTAGAGCGGCTTTAAGGGATGTTGGCGTTGAGGGGCTGATCGCTCAGCCCACTCATCGGTTTTATGCGTTAGGTGCTTCGACGCATCCACCAGCATTCTCGTCCCAAGTGTACCCTGTCTGGCACGACATTGCTTCTAGGTTTGCTTTATTATGCTCTGAACAATTTCCCGCGAACACGGAAGACGTTGATAAAATCAGAGCAAATGCTGTTGCTGTTACTGCTTTCATTTCAATTCTCCTAATCGACTACACAGTAAAAGTAGGGAGCAGAAAACGAAAATAAAGTTTTTAGACTGAGGTTGAGGCGAAATGACACGCGGCCAAAAGATGTGCGCAGTCATTAAAGCTTTTTGCTTGATCCAAAAAGTCGCAAAGGTCAGTCAGCCGAACAAACTGTTTGCCAGAGTGGTAGAAACTGGATGCGCCGCAACAATGAAACGTTGGAAGCGGCGCTAGCTATCAGTTAAAAACTGCCGTCAGGGTAGATCAAGCGTATGATTTCTTCATGAACTTCCTTGGCCGCAACCTGTGCTTCAACGATCAATTTTTTTGTCTGCCATTCTGAATGAGACAAGTCGCCCCATCCCACGCAGCTATCCGTGAGCGAACGCCCACACGTACATTGGTTTCCCATCAAACTTTTCCTAACTTGGGTGGCTAAACCCGTTGTTCCCATATGTTTAAGATAGCCTTTATAAGCAGCTAATCAATCTTTGGGGGTGGGGCTTAATCGTTGATCTTTCCAGCCAGACATACAGCCAGACAAATGATGGTCAAACCACGTTACTTAGCGTTATCTCATACTTGTTAGCAGCGCTTTTATTTGGCACGTGCGCGCGCCTGTGCGTCGCTGTTAACTAATTTGAATGGTTCGATGGCGATGCCCATGGCTCTTGGGCAACGAGCGCAGAAGATACGACCATGCCAAGGACCCTATGGGATTACCTAGAGTTAAAAAGGTGGATTAAGCTTCAGACATAATAGAAAGAATTGGTCCCATAGTTTCTTCAACCATTGAGTGACCAGTTTCTTCAATTGTTTGTTTGCGCATTTCTTGGCGCCTTGCGTTTTCTTCTTTAGCGTCTGCCTCAGAAGAATAAATAATAACTGACTGATGCGTGTTTTCATCAATCTTAAACCAGATAATGTCTTCTGCTTTAGTATTTGATCTATGCTCGCGATGCCATTCTTGCATGGTTTCTGCGCTTGGAACGCCATCTGGCCAAGACCACTTTGTGTGAACTGCATATTTCGCCATTTCGATCTCTCCTTTTGCAAAAGATAATTCTAGGAAACCACAGCAAGGGTCTTTTTGACAACTTTAAAAAGCCTTCTTGAGTTTCGATTACCGCTTAATCGACGTAAGCCGCAGGATTGCTTAAGCCTTTTTGAGACATTTGAGCCTACAAATATTTTTAGCTGGTGTTATCCTGAGCCAAACAGGGGGATATAATGAAGAAACATTTTATGTGTACGCATGCATTTTTCGACGACGATGCAAAGCAGGCTTTTGAAGATGCTTCAATTGGAATGACTGATCGTCAGATTTTTGAAATGATGAAAGGTGAAAAAGCTGAAATGTTGGGTCATTGGCGCGGAAATGACGACTTTTTCTTTTGCCATTGGTATGCGGAAGATGAAGACGCCATAATTGATCACTTGGACAAAGTTGGGTTCAATACGCTGATGAATACATTACCCAATGAAATGCCAATATATATGGCGCATGATAAAATAACCGATAAAACAGCTGAAGAGATGGCAATTGAAAATTAAGCCAATGCGAACATTAATGATAGTATTTCTGTTGACATTCGTGACGCAGGCGGGGGCAGACCCGTTCACCGTAAATGGCGACGCTGTAGTCTACGATACGGTTAATAGCGAAGTTTCAGAAGAAATTGATTTTGGGCATGAAGAACAATTGCTTGAGATTTTAAAAAGTAACGAAAATATACGTGTCCTTATTCTTAATAGCGAAGGCGGCTATCTAGAGGCGGGATATGATATTGCCGATATTGTGATTGACGCAGAGCTTGATACCCATGTCGATAATGTTTGTGAAAGCGCATGCGCTACTATTTTTTTAGCTGGTAAAAACCGTTCCTTGGGATTGGGGGGTAAAATAGGGTTTCATTCTAGTTCTTGGGCAGCAGAAAGTATTCAAGATTATTATACATCTGAAAAGGATACACAGGGCTGGGAAACGCCTTTTGATTTTGCATCTTGGTTGTACGAGGATACTCAAGCTGAGATATTCTCGGATTTTGAGTATTTGCTTGAAAGAGAGGTCGAAGCAAAGTTTGCAATAAAAACTCTGAAAGCAAGTTCAGACAGTATGTGGTATCCCAGACGGAAGGAACTAGAGGCAGCTGGAGTGTTGAGGGAAGGCAGCTAGTTCTACGCACCATAATGATGGCATTTTCTTTTATAATTTGAAGCTAATAATGACGATAAGCATGGCAGCTGCGATTAAAATCACCCCCAACGTCACTGCTTTCAGCCCCCTCAGTTAATTCTGCGGGGTCTTTTTTTGTTTATAGCTCGGTCTCGGTACTTAATTTTCTCCTAGTACCGGCCCCTCTACCATATCAACCATTGTAA
>FZLS01000088.1 GCA_900197625.1 Rhodobacteraceae bacterium Water-Bin34
AGGAATTAAAAATTTTTATTAAAACTAAACATTAATCACTGCAAAAATTAGTAATTTTTTTACAAAGGGGAATAATATGGCATATGACGGAACATCACTTGATACCATAAATAGCTTAAAATCAGAAAACGGACCATCTTGGGATGCAATCAACCCAGAACATGTTCAACGTATGAGAATGCAAAATCGTTTTAAAACTGGTTTGGAAATTGCTCAATATACAGCAGACATCATGCGAAAAGACATGGCAGCATATGATGCTGATAGTTCTCAATATACTCAATCATTAGGATGCTGGCATGGTTTTATCGGACAGCAAAAAATGATTGCTATTAAAAAACATTTTGGCACTACTAAACGAAAATATTTATATTTATCAGGCTGGATGATTGCAGCTCTTCGTTCAGAATTTGGACCATTACCTGATCAATCCATGCATGAGAAAACATCCGTTCCAGCCCTTATTGAAGAACTATATACATTCTTAAGACAAGCAGATGCACGGGAATTAGGTGGATTATTTCGTGAATTAGACGCAGCTCCAGATGCCACAACAAGATCAGATGTTCAGGCCAAAATTGATAATTATGAAACACACGTTGTTCCAATTATTGCAGACATAGACGCAGGCTTTGGTAATCCTGAAGCAACATATTTACTCGCAAAAAAAATGATTGAAGCAGGTGCTTGCGCACTTCAAATAGAAAATCAAGTTTCAGACGAAAAACAATGTGGACACCAAGATGGTAAAGTTACTGTTCCTCACGAAGATTTCTTACAAAAAATTCGTGCTTGTCGGCACGCTTTCTTAGAGCTTGGTATAGATAATGGTATAATAGTTGCACGGACTGATAGCTTAGGTGCAGGTCTTACAAAACAAATAGCAGTAACCAAAGAACCAGGTGATTTAGGCGATCAATATAATAGTTTCCTAGATTGTGATGAAGTGACTTTAGATTCAATGGGTAATGGCGATGTGGTAATCAAACAGGACGGCAAATTAATGCGCCCTAAACGTCTACCGTCCAATCTATTCCAATTTAAGCAAGGCACTGGAGTAGACCGTTGTGTTTTAGACTCAATCACTTCATTGCAAAATGGAGCTGATATGATTTGGATTGAAACAGAAAAGCCTCATATTGGCCAAATTGGTGAAATGATTAACCGTGTTAAACAAACTGTTCCTAATGCTAAGTTAGTTTACAACAACTCACCCTCATTTAACTGGACATTAAATTTTCGTCAGCAAGTTTATGACGCTTGGCAAGAAGAAGGAAAAGACGTTTCTTCCTATGAAAGAGATAAGCTAATGTCTGTGGATTATGATGAAACAGAACTATCTATTGCTGCTGATGACAAAATCAAAACATTCCAAGCTGATGCTGCAAGAGATGCTGGTATCTTCCACCATCTTATAACACTTCCAACTTATCATACAGCAGCACTATCAACAGATAACCTAGCTAAAGAATACTTTGGAACAGAAGGCATGTTAGGCTACGTATCTGGAGTACAGCGCAAAGAAATACGTCAAGGTATAGCCTGTGTTAAACATCAAAATATGTCTGGCTCAGATCTTGGCGATGACCACAAAGAATACTTTGCTGGCGAAGCTGCGTTAAAAGCTGCTGGTGAAGATAATACTATGAACCAATTCAACTAAGGAGAGAGATTATGACTGCACAAATAAAAGCCGTAGAGCCAACTACATCTGAAAAAATTGATCAAGCAGATCAAGCAATCCGGATGTTAGCAAATGACTTGCACAGATTAAACCAATCAGTTGCTAGAGCAGTTGAAGCTGGCGTCACAGTTGAATTGATCAGGTCAAGTCGTCACCACAACGGAGACGGTAACTGGGGAGATCTATTAATCCCAGTGATCACGAAAAAGGGATAATCCCCTTGTTGGGTTAGGAATCATAACACCCAAACCCATAAAGCCCCAGTTAATAACTGGGGCTTTAATTGTTTTTAAAGCAAGTTAACTCAAAATTAATTAATCTAAATCAAAAGCGTGAGGTAATAGTTCCGATATTGTTAAGATTTTATAATCCCCATCTTTATTTGAACAAACCACAGGAATTTTTTTTCCAAACTCCCAGATCACTTGTCTACAAATTCCACAAGGGGTGACCATGGTATCTGTTAAGTTTGTAACACATATTGCTTTAATTGTCTTTTTCCCTTTGGCAATTCCAGAGCTTATTGCGGTACGTTCAGCACATATAGTTGCTCCAAAGGAAGCATTTTCTATATTACAACCAACTTCAATAGAACCATCTTCATAAAGTATACTAGCTCCAACATGAAAATTTGAATAGGGAACGTGCGCCTTAGGCATGACCGATTTTGCAGCCTCCAATAATCGATCAATTGTATTTTTATCCAGCATATTAAAATGTACCTTTAAAATTATCTATTTTTTATAGGGAACGCCTATGGCTGAAGGAGGGCTTGGCCGTCCAATAAATCCTGATAACAAGATTATAGTCATAATGTATGGCAGTGCTGACATTAATTGCGCGGGGACCTCACCAATTAAAGGTAAGTCTACATCTTGTAATCGCGAAGTTATTGCATCTAAAAAGCCAAACATTAAACAGGCCCAAAACGCTCGGACAGGACGCCAGTTACCAAAAATAACAGCAGCTAATGCGATATAACCTTTACCAGCTGACATTTCACGGACAAAATTTGCACCATGTGAAATTGATAGATATGCACCAGCAATACCGCAAAACACACCTCCTACAATAAGTGCTCGGTATCTCAGCCAAGTCACAGAAACGCCCGCACTATCAACAGCTATTGGGGATTCTCCAACTGCACGTAAACGTAAGCCAAATCGGCTTTTATATAATATAAACGAAGCAATGGGTACGCATAGTAAAGCAACGTAAACTAATAAACTGTGCCCACTTATTAACTCTCTGTAAATTACTCCAATAATCGGAATATTATCCATGGCATCTACGAACCAAAGTTCAATCGGCCTAAACCTTTCACCAGAACTAAGTGTTGGGGTTTGCCCACCTCGCTTAAAGATTGCAATGCCAAGAATTACAGTCAGACCAGAAGCTAAAAAGTTAATGGCAACACCACTTACAACTTGATCACCCCTATGGGTAATACAAGCGAACCCATGGAGCAGTGACATTAGTACAGACGCACAAATTGCACCCATCAAACCCAACCAGACCGATCCAGTTAAACTTGCAATTGCTGCAGCAACAAATGCACCAGACAATAATTTCCCTTCTAGGGAAATATCTACAATGCCAGATCTTTCAGAAAATATTCCTGCCATAGCACATAGCATCAAAGGTGTTGCAACTCGAAGGGTTGCATCAAGTGCCCATAAAGTTTGAAAAAGAAAATCAATCATTATCAACACCATTCTTATTAAATTGATTAAATATTTTAGAAAGTGCTGGATTAAACATGTAAGCTAATGCACCCGAGAATAAAATAATCATACCTTGGATAAGTAAAACCATATCGCGTGTAATAGACTGGAATTCAAAATCTAACTCTGCACCACCTTGAAATAACGCTCCAAATAATAAACTAGCAAAAAATATACCCACAGGATGATTGCGACCCATTAATGCTACAGCAATTCCAGTAAAACCATATCCTGCAGTAAAGTTTAATATAGCTCTATGTTGAACACCCATAACTTCATTAACGGCTAGTAAACCTGCAAACGCACCTGATATTGTCATAGTAATGATAATTATCCTTGATACATTTATGCCTGCATAATTTGCAGCATCTTGGTTCTTACCAACAGCACGGATTTCATATCCTAATCTAGTTTTCCAAATTAATACCCAAAAAACAAAAAGCGCAAAGATAGCCAGAACAAATGATAAATTTAATGGGGATGAGGCAATATTTATACCAAACAAACTAAGGAAGGTTTCAATAGAAGCTAACTGTGCACTTTCAGGAATGAGGTCAGATTGGGGAGACTGTTGTCCTAGTTGGATCAATGGTCCTGCAAGTAAATAGACCATTAAGGAAGACGCCAAAAAATTAAACATTATGGTTGTTATAACAACATGGCTGCCTCTTTTTGCTTGTAAATATCCTGGAATATAGGCCCAAGCCGCACCAACAGCTGCTGAACATATTATACATAATATAACAACAAATATTGCGGGCAAAAATGGTGCGAACATTGCAGTTGCCAATAAAATTCCAAGACTTCCAACATATGCCTGCCCCTCACCACCAATATTAAACAGTTTTGCATGGAATGCGGTCGCAACAGCCAAGCCTGTAAATATAAAGTTTGTAGTATAGTATAGTGTGTAACCTAAGCTACCTGGATAAATAAAAGCCCCCTTTAGCATAACCTTCAAAGCTTCCCAGGGATTTTCACCAATTACATAAACGACGATTCCACATACAAAAAATGCAGTACACAAATTAATAAAAGGTAAAAGAATTAAATCTGCCCATCTAGGCAATGGCCTCATAACGCTCAATTTGATACTCCTTGTGAAATACCCGCCATCATTAAGCCAAGATCTTTTGGATTGGCCTCATCACCATTTACTGTTGATACTTCTTGGCCTTTATTCATGACCAGAATTCTATCAGAAAGACCCAAAATTTCATCCAATTCAACTGACACTAAGATAATTGCACACCCCTGATCTCTCAATTCAATTAATTGTTTATGGATAAATTCGATGGCGCCTACATCAACACCTCTTGTTGGCTCACCCACAATCAATAGTTTAGGGTTTTTGTAAAGCTCCCGAGCCACAACAATCTTTTGTTGATTACCACCAGAAAAACTACTCGCAAGTAACTTTGGATTCCTTGGGCGAATATCGTATTCATCCATTCTATCAGACGTATGCTTTAACATATGATTTTTATCTAATAATTTTTTGTCACCCGTCATTTCTGTATGATGAAAACCTAAAACCATATTTTCATAAGCTTCAAAACCCAAAATTAATCCATGTTTATGCCTATCTTCTGGAATATGACCTATCGAGTTTTCTCTCATTGTAAACGGAGATACTCGAGTATCTGGGTCAATCTTTTCTCCTAATATTTCGAAATAACCTTCGTCAGGCTTCCTCATACCGGCAAGGATTTCCATTAGAGGTGTTTGTCCATTTCCTGAAACACCAGCTATTCCTAAAATTTCTCCCGATTTCACATGAAACGTAAGGTCATCCAATACTTTATGCCCTCGTGATGAGAAGCATCCTAAGTTTTTAACATTAAGTGCTACATCTTTAGGTTTCGCTTTAGGTTTTTCAACATTTAGCAAAACTTTGCGTCCAACCATTAGCTCAGCTAATTCCTGAGGGTTTGTGTCACTTGTTTTACGATGGCCAACCATTTTGCCACCTCGCATGATTGAAACGTTATCAGTGATTGCCATAATTTCAGCTAATTTGTGAGTTATTAATAAAACTGTAACTCCATTTGCTCTTAACTTATCTAATATACCAAATAATTGTGTTGCTTCTTGGGGAGTAAGTACACCAGTTGGTTCATCTAATATTAAAATTTTAGCTCCACCTTTTAGAGCTTTTAAAATTTCTACGCGCTGTCGCATTCCAACATTTAAATCACTAACCAATGCATATGGATCAACTTCCATATCAAATGTTTGACCTAATTCTTTTAGCTTATTTACAGTAGTAATTTTACCTGTACTAAGCAATGAACCACCCTCAGATCCCAGCATAACATTTTCCAGAACTGAAAAACGATTAATGAGCATAAAGTGCTGATGAACCATTCCAATACCTAAAGATAATGCATCTGCACTGCTTTTTATCTTCACCTTGCTTCCATCTATTAACATTTCACCAGAATCAGCGCGATGTAGACCATACAGAATGTTCATTAAGGTGGATTTTCCAGCCCCATTTTCACCAATAATGCCATGAATAGTGCCAGTTTCAATTTGCAAATCAATGTTTTTATTAGCCTGAACTAATCCAAAAGATTTGCTAATTTTTTGTAATTCTAAAATATAACAAGCGGTGTCACCACCGCTTGTTTTGTTTACTTTATTAATCATCATCACAGACGGTGATTACATTGAACATGTATTATCAGAACGATAGTCATGAACATCAATTTCACCAGAAATGATTTTTGCAGAAGCAGAATCTAGAGCTGCTTTCATATCATCTGAAATCAAGCTTGCATTGTGCTCATCTAAAGACCAGCCAACACCATCTTCAGCTAATCCTAGTGTCTGAACACCAACATTAAAGTCACCTGATAGGCCATCTTTCATTGTATTGTATGCAGCAACATCTACACGCTTCAACATTGAAGTAAGAATAGACCCTGGAGCTAAATGATTTTGATTTGAGTCAACACCAATTGCTAATTTGCCAGCATCAACTGCAGCTGAAATAACTCCAGCGCCTGTTCCACCAGCGGCTTGATATACAACGTCCGCACCACGGTCTATTTGGCTTTGCGTAAGCTCTGAACCTTTTGCAGGGTCATTCCATGCTGCTGGAGTAGTACCAGTCATGTTGCTTAGAACTGTCGCACTTGAATTTACAGCCATAACACCTTGTTCATACCCACATTGGAATGCTCTAATGAGTGGGATATCCATACCGCCAACAAAGCCAACGGTCCCAGTTTCAGACGCCATAGCAGCAGCCATTCCAACTAAATAAGAACCTTCTTCTTCTTTAAATGTGTATTGGCGTAAATTTGGTCTATCTAACCAATTAACATCAATAATTGAGAACATTTTATCAGGGTTTGCAGCCGCAACTTTATCAATAGCATCAGCTTGAGCAAAACCAACGCCTAAAACTAATGTAGCTCCACGTTGGATCATCTTTTCCATTGCTTGTTGGCGTTGAGCTTCATTAGTGACTTCAAATTCCATCACAGCAATTCCAGTTTCATCCGTAAAACGTTTGATACCGTTATATACGCCTTCATTAAATGACTTATCGAATTTACCACCCATGTCGTAAATTACTGCTGGTTTAAAATCAGCAAAAGCCAAAGATCCCATCAAACTCATGATGGCAGCCATCATAATTAAATAGATTTTCTTCATCTTACTCTCCTTGTTATGTGCAGATGCACTTTTTATAACAGCAAACAACAGCGTTTGCTAACTTATTTCAACCCAATTTCTTTTAATCGTTCATCTAAAAATTCACCTGCTGTCAGTTTATCTAATAAAACATCAGGACGGGGGTGAACAAATAATGGCATTGAGTATCGCGATCGATTTTCTTGTTTGGGAGGATTCACTACTCTGTGTGGTGTGGATGGATAGTGCCCCTTACTCGCCATGGATAACATATCTCCAGAATTCACTGTAATATATCCTGGTTTACATGGCACATCATGCCAGTTGCCATTCACATCTTTTGCTTGAAGGCCCGGTTCAGTTCCAGTGACTAGCAATGTGATAAGGTTTATATCTTCATGTGCAGCAGCGCGCACTTCACCTGGCTCAACATTATCTGGTAATGGTGGATAATGTATAATCCTAAGTAAATTCATATCACTCCCATTAATCATATTCTCTAATGGCTCAGAAAAACTTACATGGCCTTCAGATTCTTGATCCAACCATCCCAATAAAGTTGAGCCCATTTTAATGAGTTTCTCTTGAAAATCTCGTGTTTCTTTTTCTGTAATATTTGGAAGAGTTTTATTTTGGTAAGCATGAAAAAATTCTTTTAGATCTTTATTCGCACTACCTTTAGCATTTTCTGATTTGTAACCAAAATAACCAGCTGATTCACCAGGTTTCACAGCAAAATTTGGTCCCTCATCACTTGCAAAGAAATCCGTCCATACACCATACATTCGATCTATTTCATCAGAACTAATATTATGATCTTTTATAATTGCAAATCCAGTTTCTCTAAAAGATTTTGCAAATTTAGCAGGTGCATCAACTTCGTCTAAGCCAATTGCTAATATTTCAAATTCAGCCATTTTATAAGCTCCTAAAATCCAGTTTCAATTGTATCAAAAAATATTTTCTTCACTGCGTCAATATCTACATCAACTGCAACCTTTGCAAATCGACGTGTTTTATCTTTACTAATCATTGTCTCGCCTATTCTTGATGGCTCCAAACATACCTCAATTGGATGATATTCATATGTGAATAAGTCAGGATATATTGTAGCAATTACTGTTATTGGATCATGCATTTGGCATCCATTGATTCCAACAGCCTCCTTGTAAAATTTGATGTAGAAGTCTGTAGCTTGCGCTAAAAACCCTCCAATAACTGGTGCTTTGTTTGCAAGTTTTGAGAAATCAGAATGAGCACAGACTACCTTTTGAGTTACATCAAGTCCAATTACAGTGACCTCCCAATCTGCTGCAAACACCTCATCAGCTGCGTGCGGGTCATTCCATATATTTGCTTCAGCAAATTCAGTCACATTTCCACCTGAAAAAACACCACCACCCATAATAATAATTGATTTGACCTTTGAGGTAATTGTTGGATCATGCCTTAAAGCCATAGCGATATTTGTTAGAGGTCCAACAGGGCATAATATTATTTCGCCAATATTAGCATTTATAAGATCACAAATATATTTATCTGCTGGAACGCTTGTTGGTTTTGCTTTTGGGAAACGTGCTGGAATATCTCCAAATCCTTCTTTGCCATGTACATAATCCGAAACTGGGTTTGGCCTCTGTACTAAAGGTTTTGAAAATCCTTCTGATACTGGTACATTCTGATTTAGAATTTCAGCTAAGACCATTGCATTGCGTGTAGCAATATCTAGAGTTACATTTCCAAAAACACTTGTCATTGCAACTAAATCTAATTTTTCCGATAAGCCTGCAAAAAATACCGCCATTGCATCATCAATTCCAGGGTCAGTATCTATAATTATTTTCTGTTTATTCATTCTTTTCGCTCATTTATAAATTCTTGAACTTCATCAAATGTTGGAATTGCCTTCGCGGCACCAATACGAGTGATTTGTATTGATGATGCAGCTGCAGCGTATTCTAATGATTTCTCCGTAACATATCCATTATTATGACATGCTAAAAAAGATCCCAAAAAGGTGTCACCAGCTCCAGTTGTATCTACCGCTTTATTAACAAAACTAGATTGCTTGATTGTACTATTTCCTAAATGTAACTCAGCTCCTTGAGAACCTAATGTGACTAGGATCATATCTATATCAAGATTAAAAACATTTTCACCCAAAGACTTTTGTAATTCTTTAAGCTCAGTCTCATTCATTGCAAGTAGATCTATATGTGGTAACATTTTACGAGCATGGTCAGAGTCAAAAGGTGCTGCACTATAACAAACTTTAAAACCTAATTCTTTTGCTTTCGTTGCAATCTCAACTGATAAATTGATTTCATTTTGAAGTACTACCCAGGTATCTTTAGATGTAAAGTTTTCTAAAATTTCAAAGCATTGTGACTTGCTAAATTTATTATTCGCACCGGGGTGAATAATTATTTGATTTTCACCATTTTCATCAACAAAAATAATTGCATGACCTGTTGGCCCATAACATTTAGAAATAAAATCTACTTTCATATCCATAGATGATATTTGATTTAATATCCATTCGTCATCTCCAATAAAGCCTATGTGCTTAACGTTACCGCCAGCACGTTGAATAGCAATAGACTGGTTTATTCCTTTTCCACCTAAAATCTTCTCATAAGACTTAGAACTTATGGTTTCACCTGCTTCAGGAAATCTGCTTACTTGATAAACATTATCAATATTTATGGATCCAAAATTAAGTATCATTGATTATCCTCAAAAATATTTCTCTTGTTATACTGCAATATAAAATACCTATTTGATATTAATTCTTTATTCAACAAAAAAATTTACCATTTGATAAATTTTTTTTATTGATCCATTTTTGTACTCTTAACGTATCAAATATATGAAAAATCAAAAAAATAAATTGAGATATATTATTATGCTAGGCCTATCACTTGCTCCAGTGTTTTCTGCCAATAATGCAAATGCAGAAATTCCCTACACTATTTTTAAATCAATAGATGGTGGTATTATTGATACTAATGACTGGAGAGGAAAACCTTACTTAATAGTAAATACAGCATCGAAGTGTGGTTTTACACGACAATACGCACCTCTTCAAAAACTTTATGATCGATTTCATGATCAAGGCCTTCAAATGATCGCAGTCCCTTCTGATGATTTTAATCAAGAATTAGATACAGATCAG
>FZLS01000195.1 GCA_900197625.1 Rhodobacteraceae bacterium Water-Bin34
GAATATTGGCGACAAAACGTACTACGGCACGCTCGGCCAAGCTAACTTTGCGGGCAATGATCCTGTCAAAGATGGTTTATTGTCAAAAATGACGTCTGCCCCACCAAAACTACGTCCATTAGGCTTGTTGAATAAGGGTGAAAGAAGACCAGATTCTATGGGTGTGGGGTATAAAACAAATATGCGTCCTGATGCATTAGACTTACCAATGACCAGCGCGCCAGATTTTGAATACGATTATCCAACTTCTTTCCCAAATAGAGATATGCCAAGTAATAGACCAGATTCTATGGGTGTTGGATATAGGACAGATATGCGTCCTGATGCATTAGACTTACCAATGACCAGCGCGCCTGACCCTGTAGGCAGTGGACGTGGCGATGGTGCTATGGAGCAACAAAGTCGTAAAGCTCAAGCTAAATTTAACGAATATTTAAACACATTAGACCCAAATATGGTTGATACTGCAATAAATAACCCAGAAATCATGGATATTATAAGAAAAATGTTTTTTACAGCAAATCCTGGTTTAATTAGAGGAATGGGTGGGTATAACTAATGCCAATTACAACATATGCAGAATTAAAGACAAATATTGCAGATTTTCTGAATAGAGATGACCTAACATCTGTATCATCTACGTTTGTCTCACTCGCAGAAGCAGATTTAAACAGGCAAATCCGTCATTGGCGGCAAGAAAAGCGCAGCACAGCGTCAATTGACACGCAATATAGCGCAATACCCGCAGATATGCTCGAAGTTATACGATTTTACATCACAAGCGGAGATACACGCCCACTTGAGCTAATTTCACAAGCAGAAATGCTTGATCGCAAATTTAGAAACCTAAACACAAGCGGGCAACCAGCATATTACGCAGTTACAGCAGGTGAATTAGAGGTTTATCCAGTTCCAGATGGCACATACACGTCAGAATTGTATTATTTTGGCAAAACAGATGCATTATCTGATAGTAACACGTCAAATTGGATATTAGAGCATTATCCTGACGCATATTTGTATGGTTCACTAATACATTCTGCGCCATACCTAAAAGATGATGCAAGAATACAAGTATGGGCAGCTTTGTACCAAAATGCAATTGATGCTATAAATCGAGCAAGCGAAAAAGCTAAATTTGGCGGTTCTGGACGCCGTATGAAAATAAGGGCATATTAAAATGAGTTTTTCTAATACATTTGAGACAACAGTTCTGACATGGGCTTTCTCAACATCATCCGCAACACGCCCTACAGCGTGGCACTTAGCATTATACACAGCAGCACCAGATGATACTGGAGGCGGTACTGAAGTTTCAGGTAGTGCATACGCAAGACAAAGCGTTACATTCACAATATCAGGAAATACAGCGTCAAACACATCTGCGCTAGAATTTCCCACTGCTACAGGGTCATACGGCACTGTCACACACGTAGGCGTGTTTGATGCAGCATCTGGTGGTAATTTAATTGCTTATGCAGCACTAACAACAAGTAAAGCAATTGATACTGGTGATGTTTTACGTGTGCCTGCTGGTGACTTAGATATTACGCTAGACTAATGGCAGAATATCGTGGCGGATTTGGTCTAAGCCCCTTTGGATCATATAATTTTGGTTTAGATGGGTTTGTTACTGATGGCGCTGGTACAATTATCAGCGTTACGACAACTGCATCCGCTGCATTACGTGTTAGACTTACCTCATCAATCGCAATTGCTGCGGCTAGTAATGACATACAGGTCACAAGAGTACGATCCGCGTCTGCAACTAGCACAGTGGCGACATCGACATCAGGCGACATTGTTCGAATTATAAATGTCGCGTCTGCTACAAGCTCATCATCATCTACATCATCAAATGCCCAGCGCGTAAAAGATGTAGCAGGCTTAATAACCCCGGCACTATCTACAACATCTACTGTTGTTCGTAAAAAGTCAGTCGCAGCCAATGCACAAACATTATCATCCAATAGCGCAAGCGCACTAACACTTGTTGTATTAGCTGTTGAGCTTGCATCGCAAGTGTCAACTGCATTTACAAGCTTACGTGTTAGGCTATCATCATCTACAACAAGTTCTGCGTTTTCTATTGCAGCAAATGCTGTTGAAAAGTGGGAAATTGAACAAAATACGCCTGAAACGTGGACAACACTTGAAAAGACCCCCGAAACGTGGCAAGATACAACCAACGCAGTCGAGACTTGGTCTGCCACTCCCCTAACATCGAAGGAATGGACAGTCGCATCGGCAACAAGCGAAACATGGGCTGACGCCGCATAGGAGAATTACATGGCTGATACTACAACAACAACCTATAGTCTGGTAAAACCAGAAGTTGGTGCATCGGAAGATACATGGGGTACAAAGCTTAATACCAACTTAGATAATCTTGATAATCTGCTAGATGGTACAACCCCTATAACTGGCATTGATATTAATTCAGGCTCAATCGATGGCGCAGTAATTGGCGCAAACTCAGCCGCAGCTATTACAGGTACAGTTGTTACAGCAAGCACAAATTTTGCTGGAAATATAACTGGTAACGTGACGGGTACAGTATCAGATGTATCTAACCACGACAGTGATGCTATTTCAGAAGGTTCGACAAACTTATACTACACTACAGCAAGAGCAAATTCAGCAATTGATGCAAGAGTAACTCAAACTTTCGTAAATAACTTAAACGTAGATGCACAAACATTAGATGGCGATACGAAAGCCACTATTTTAGCATCCGCAGAATCAAATGCATTAGCATTAAGCATAGCCTTGGGGTGATATAGAATGGCAAATACTTTTAAGAACTACACAAGCTCAAGCGTTGGTACAAGCGCTACAACCACGTACACAGTACCAGGTTCAACAACATCAGTTATGATTGGCTGTAACTTAGCAAACAAAACAACATCGCAAATCGCGGTAGATGTTCAAGCTGCTGGCGTATATATTATCAAAGGCGCACCAATCCCTGCAAATAGTGCGTTGTCTGTGCTAGACGGTAAAATTATATTGGAAGCAACTGAAACAGTTGTCGTAACATCAGACACTGCATCATCTTGTGACGTTATCGTGAGTGTATTGGAGCAAACATAATATGGCTGGATATATAGGAAGTAAATCATCTGTCACACAAGTTGATGGATACTCGGAAGCTGAAGCTGATGCTGAGTTTGTGAATGACCCTAATGGTACTATAACAGTTAGTGGCTCTAACGTTGGTATTGGGACGAGTTCGCCTGACACTGAATTAAACATAGGTTTCTTAGGTGCAGACGATACTAACACAATACGTGTTGAAGGGTCGAATGGTGCTTCTGAACGATATGCTTTTGACATTGAAGCAGATGGTGAAAACGCAAAAACAAACTTTAAGATAGGCGTTGGAGGAGGCGCACCAACCACTCGTATGACCATCGACTTGGCAGGCCGTATCACAATGCCTTATCAGCCAGCGTTTTACTGGACTAAGACAACATCACAGGTAGCAACCTCCTCTAACGAAGTTGTTGTTTGGGATAGTAGTAAAGTGAACACGGGTAATCACTTTAACAATCAACGCTTCACTGCCCCTGTTGCTGGTGTTTACCTTTTTCAAATGTTTACCTTATCTGATGGGAAT
>FZLS01000237.1 GCA_900197625.1 Rhodobacteraceae bacterium Water-Bin34
GGTAAAGTATTTTAACTTGATCATTCAAGGATGGCCAACTGTGCCAAACGACAAAATACATTGAGAAACTTACAACCAAATTGGTTGTCCAAAACATGACAACCAACAGAAACGTTTGTAAAAACACATCAATTAACAGCGCCTTAAATGAAGAAAAATGAACTAGAATGAATAGAAGCAAAAAGAATAATGTTCCAAAGGTTAAGTATCGGAACAGAAACGTAGGTATTTCAACTGAACTCAATTGAGCTATGATAATCTGAGATTGTTGTGCATGAGACCAAAAAAGAACTGAAAAAAGAAATGCTCCATAAAAGAAATAAAACAGATACGCAGATGGGAGTTTATTTTGCAAAGGCTTATGCCATTGTTGTTCGCCAAAATGATAGCAGCTAAATAAAATAAAGAAAGTCAACGCAAATAAAGGAAATTGGTACAAAATCAAACTAAAAACAAAAACCAAGGTGGTATATATCAAAAGTCTTTGTGCTTTGGTTTGCATAAACTGGATGCTTTTAAGCAGTTGCAAGTCGTTTGCACCATGTAAAATACCAAGTGACAGTACACCAAAAATAGCTAGATAATCAATGATCAACGTAACTGGTAAAAAATTAACAATTACACAAGAAAAGGTTAATATTATTCTTAAATCACTGATGTTTTGAATAATTTTTTGCAAGGTGTTCATAAGTTGAGTTAAAAATATTAGTTAAAAATAGCTGAATTGTTCAATTTTATTTAGATTTGTGTAAACAATCTTTTTTAAAATTATGACTAATTTATTATTTTTAATCGATGGCCACACAGGGGCAATGAATCTTGAAGAATTTACTTTCTTCATTGGCACAATGGCTTTAATGGGTGCGTCGGCATTCTTTTTCTTATCATTAAATCAATTTGATAAGAAGTGGAGAAATTCAATCCTAGTTTCTGGACTTATTACATTTATCGCTGCCGTTCACTATTATTATATGCGAAGCGAGCTTGGTGATGATGGTTCAGCAGGAGACATTACTTCAATACGTTATATCGACTGGATCCTTACGGTGCCATTAATGTGCGTTGAGTTTTACCTTATTCTTAAAGTAGCTGGTGCTACTACAACTCTACTTCGTAATCTAATTGTATTATCATTAGTAATGCTGGTTACTGGTTATGTAGGAGAAGCAGGAATGGGCAACGCTGCATTTTGGGGCTTACTTTCAGGTTTAGCATATTTTGCAATTGTGTATATCATTAAGTATGGTGAAGCTGCTAAGTTAGCTAAGTCTGCTGGTGGTGCAGTTGAAAAAGCACACAACACCCTATTCTGGTTTGTACTTGTAGGTTGGGCAATTTACCCACTCGGATATATGATTGGAACAGCAGAAGCTGATCCGTCATTATGGTACAATGGAATCCAAAATATCGGTCTTGACATGAATGTTGTTTACAACATTGGTGACGCGATCAATAAAATTGGATTTGGTTTAGTTGTCTATGCTGCTGCTGTTAAAGAAAGCAAGTAATCAATTTACAACCATTTTGAATTAGAAAAAACCACCTTAGGGTGGTTTTTTTTTACATCTGTTTTGGGCAGCTTATTCCAAGAATATGCATCCCCGATTGAATCACATACCCTACTTGACTGGCTAAACGAACACGAAAGTTACGTGTTGGCTGATCTTCACATAAAATCACAACCTGTTGGTAATAGGAGTTAAATCGCTTTACTAACTCATATACATAATTTGCCACTATAGCAGGACTATACTGCTCCGCAGCGTTCTGAATCATCTGTGGATAGAGCTCAAGCCACTTTAGTACATCCTTTTCCTTTGGCTCTAAAGAAATGTTCATGTTGAATGGTAAATCAATGTCATCAACGTTTTTCAATATAGATTGAATACGAGCATAGGTGTACTGAATAAAAGGACCTGTATTGCCATTAAAATCAACAGATTCAGATGGGTTAAAAAGAATACGTTTTCCAGGATCAACTTTTAATATGTAATATTTAAGAGCTCCCATTCCCACCTGATGATAAAGTTCTTTTTTAGTGTCTTCGTCAAAGCCATCGAGCTTACCTAAAGAAGATGCTAGTGCCGCTGCAGTATCATCCATCTCTTGCATCAAGCCATCTGCATCAACAACAGTCCCTTCACGACTTTTCATTTTTCCAAAAGGGAGATCAACCATTCCGTAACTCAAATGGTGAAGACGTGAAGCCCAAGAATACCCGAGTTTTTTTAGAATTAAAAACAATACTTTAAAATGATAATCTTGTTCGTTTCCTACGGTATATACCATGCCGTTCATGTCGGGATGATCTTTATAGCGAAGTACAGCAGTCCCAATATCTTGGGTCATGTATACCGAAGTGCCGTCGGCTCGCAACACCAGCTTTTCGTCTAGTCCATCGGTACTTAAATCGCACCAAACCGAACCATCTTCTTTCTTTGTAAACACTCCCGCTTGGAGTCCATTCACTATGATATCTTTTCCAAGCACATAGGTGTCACTTTCGTAATAGTAAGAGTCAAAAGAAACGCCTAGGCGCTTATAGGTTTGTGCAAAACCTTCGTAACCGCAACCGTTCATTTGCCA
>FZLS01000150.1 GCA_900197625.1 Rhodobacteraceae bacterium Water-Bin34
CGGATACAACTTCTACGGACTTAAACTTGAAGTCTCTGCCGTTATAAGTATTAAGGATCCTTTCAAACTCTGACACTCGGTCCGAACCAACCACGACCTTAACATTATCATACTGACCAGTCAACTGTTTCAGTACTTCTATAATGGTACGGGCGCGTGATTTCACTACAATGTTACGACCAAAAGCGGCCTGAGCCAATCGGACCTTTTCTTCATAGGAGAGCGGATTTTTCTTTGGGTCGGAACTGTGTGACAGAAATATTAAGGGAGTTCCACTAGATTGTCTTGCAGTAGTTACAACTTTCTGAACAAGAACTTCATGACCAATCGTCGGAGGATTCATACGACCGAAAGTTAAGACAGCAGTCTTTCCTTTGGCTTCATTAAGTTTTTTGTCTTTCGGGCGGATATCGATCTCATCGCGTGGTTGACCAGTAACCGTCTTCTTAGACTTATTCAATTTTTCTTTTTCCATTTTATTCCCCAGGGTTTGTTAAACCTTACCTGTCATCTATGAGGTTTGCTATTAGCCTTACTCACGTTAATATTTAGCTAAACTTATTTTCGTGTATCGCTCTGCCAACCCTTAATAATATCAGGACTGAAGTTGGCATAGCTGAATTCTAGTCTATCAACTAACTTAACTGCATTACCAGACATTTTATCAATAGCTACATAACCTTCTTCACTAGTAATAATAAAACCTTTACGGGTCTTGAGAAATGTCTTAAGCTTAGCTGCTCTGTTCATCTTATCGATAATAAGCTTTTTAGTATGAACTAAATGCATCATGAGCTCATAGATAGCTGCAATCTGTTGTATAGGTGTATTAGCAACAAACTTTTTAATAGGAGCAAACTTATCACTAAAGCCCTTCTTACCTCTCTCGGTACTACGCTTAGCGAGTTCTTTCTTCTCATAAGCCATCATATACTGAACCATGCCTTTAGCGTGAGCCATAGGATTCTTAATCTCTTGACGCTCTCTAATACGAGAGTTATGATATACTTTCATTCTATCTAGCAGCTCTTCATTATCCGCAATGAAGTTTAAATTAGCTGCTTTAATTTTATTAAATGATTTACCAGCCAATGCGAGGTGTTTTGTTACTTCAACAGTCTCTGCTTTAGTCATAGTAGCTGAACCAGATACATCCTCATAACCGGCGTCAATTTGCCATACACCAGGAATTTTACCAAACTTATTAACATCAACACCAAAGGAGGCTCTCATAGTCTCAAAAGAATTACCTTTATACATTGTATGCCATACAACACCCATTTTTGAGTTTAAGATCTTTCTACCTAAAGCAGACTTCATAGGTACAGCATAAGCAATAGTATTAGGATGAAACACTACATATGTTTCACCATCGATAGTCTGCGATTTAAGATCACTAGAACTAAAGAGAAAGTCACCTTGAACTACACCATCGATCTTCATTCCGGATAGCATTGTAAGAGCCATATTTAACTTATCAGCCAAGTCGCCAGATGTATCTGCATCAACGTCAGCTTTAGTTTTATAGACTTTAGGGTTCTTATTAAAGATACCTTTTTTAGCAACAAAGAACTTGCCATCAGAAGGATCATTACCTACAAAGATAGCTGGTGCGCCGTCCCATTTAACAGTAGCATTAACTGCTTCTCTCGAGTCACCAGAGAGGGTATCTCGTAGTTGGCGAAGAAAGTTGATCGACTGACGTGCACCCTTTACACCGCCGTTAAGAACATTATCTTCTAAATGTTCCATATGAGTATTCTTTGACTCTTCAATATAAGTTTTAAACTTTATCATTATATCTCTCTCGATGTACTTGAAATTTTCGCTATTGGAAAAATACCTACCCGTGCATTTTTAACAACTTCACCACCTGCTCTGGCGTCACCTCTTCTGGCTTGATATCGAATAAAGTATACAGCTTCGAATTGACCTTTAGGTAAATCGCCGTTTGCTCCTTTATGGGTAGATGTAATAGTATAAGGACCTTCACCCGTACCTTTAAGGCTCATGTTGCCTAGATGGAACTCATCAATATTACTTATACTGGGTCGACCACCATATTCAGGTCCATATATGGCTTCTTTTACTAACTTATCATCTGTTATTTTTCGGTAGAATGATTGACCGCTAGAAAGACCATCAGGAGCTTCTTTTTGTACTGCTTTCATAAAGTTAGCAATATTAGTATTATTATTATATTGTCTATAAGATAAGCCACCATACTGCTGGTAGTCTTTAGCAGTACGGCCTGCTTTATGTGAGATATATGCTTGAGGGTTTCCTTGGGCATCGACAAGGGTCATATCTGACTTAGGTTCTTTACCTTGATACTTACCTTCAGTCTTAACCATTAAACCAACAGGTACTACCCTGCCGTTAATCCTTACTTTAATCTCACCAATAGAGTTTTTTTCTAATATGTTTATAAGCTTCTTATTGAAGTCTTTCATGGCCATATCTTCAGCACTAGTCCCTGAGCCCTGACCCTTACCACCAAAGTCACCAGTCTTAAGAAAGTCATTAGGTATTTTAAGTGAACCTTTACTTGTCTTAACCATCATAGAAGTTCTTGTAGCGGGATATTTACCGCTGTCAGCTGTCATAAAGGCTCTAACACTTGCAAGTTCAGATTTAGTTATTAATACATTACCTTTACGTGCTGTTTGAAAGGGAGTACCATCTTCTACCTTTGCTATAAAGTTAGCAGGCCGGTTTTCATCTTTTCGTAAATCACCAATTGATAAAGGATTAAAAGGTCTAACCATATTTTCTCGCAAGTATTTTCTAAAAGATAGCATTATACACCTATTATTTAAACTGTTCGCTTGTGTATTTATATTCCTTCCAATTAGGAAACTTCTTATTTCGAGATCTATTTACTACGGTTGATACGCCACAAGAATGGGCTGCTGCAGCTTCATGCTTATCAGCATATGCAATACCGTCAACTCTATACCAATAAGTCTTGTTACCGAATAATTCTACATCTTTAACAAGCTTAATGCCACAAGCTTCATATTGCTCCTGCCATGTAGTAAGGTTTTTATTTTGTTGATGTACACATAAGTCTATATTTTCTTGCTTAGTAACATAGTGTACTTTACGGCCTTCTTCTATTAATTCTATTAGTCTCTCGTCCGTGAGATTTCCGTCAAGATATTCTTGGCAGATTTCTCTGCACGTGACTGTCCTAGTTTTAAAGTGTTCATGAGTGACTTCACTACCTCTCCACATACGGCCAGTAGGATTGTGAGTACGGATAATGTCAGAAGAAATAAGGCCGCTATGTACAGACCCAATATCCCCAAAAGCAAGCATAGCGCATCGACCAAATTCTTCAAGACTTATTTTTCCTTCCTTAACTAAGGGTAACGTTGCTTTAACGATATGGATGAAACCATCATAAGAAACTGTTTTGGACATACCATTACAGTCCCAGAATACGAGCTGCTTTGCTTGGATCAAGCGACTTGCCAGATCTAATCCAATCCTCAATCTGCTCAAAGTAAAACGCAGCATCGTCATAACCCGAGCCTTCTAATGCTACTTTGCATGCTTTAATGAACTGCATTTGCTTCATACCTTGATGGTCATCCATGCCTGAAGCTCTATATGTTTTACCTTTTCGCTGGTTCATAATGTTCTACCTTTATGTTACATTGTTTAAGAAAGTTTATTCCGGAACATTCTTTGTACTCGTGTCCGTAGACGACTCGGGTAATTCCGGCCTGATAGATGAGCTTGGCACAATCGAGGCAAGGGGCGCAGGTTGTATAACACGTTGCACCCTCCGCCGACTCTGTTGAGCGCGCAACCTTTGCAATCGCATTCGTTTCTGCATGTAATACCTCAGGTTTTGTTTTTAGGTTTATATGACCTTTCAGAGGAATAGCTCCGCTAGGTAATGGGTTCTTACTTAGAATAACATCTTCACAATCATTAGTCCAACCAGAAGGCATACCGTTATAACCAATAGAGATAATCTTTTGATCTTTAACTAATATACATCCTACTTGCATTCGTCGCGCAGAGCTAAGCTTCGCATAGGTCTTAGCGACTTCCATATGGGCATCATCATACTTATTCATCATTTTATTATAATAGCCTGTAACGTATTTTAAGGCAACTACTATTCATATTTAAACCACCCAGTTAAGATATATTTTTCTTGTTTAAGAGTGGGTGCTGCTCTATGTACATGAGTAAAAGAAGCAGGCCATAATACTAATGTACCTTTAGTAGGCTGTATAGAGATCTTTTGATGCATGAACTCAGTAGCCCCACCTTCGGTAACATCATTAAGATAATACATCCATACTGCATATCTTGATCTGTTATGCTTACCATGTCCTTGTTCAGTATGCCAGGTAAAGAAACCTTGACCTTCTGAGGACTTTTGAAGCTTAAATGTTTCTTCTAAATCTTCTTGACGGTAATTTAATTCGTTCTTAGTAGCATAATCATTCATATGTCTATGTAAGTTATATTTTAACTCTTGAACATACGGATTGAATCTATCAAACTCATTAAGAAATATATTATGATCTATTCGGGATTTAGAATCAATAAACTCAGCACCTGGGTGATGGCTATTGATCAATGACTCACACTCATCAATTAGCTCATCACATATATTATCAGATAAGGCCGTAGGATATTGCTCAATAAAATTATTCATTAAGCCGCAAGCTTGCTTTCAATAGTTTCATTACTAGTACTCCGTATAAGGTACCCGCGGGTTTGATGAAGCATCATTAGACGTCCATATTTATACCACGAAGGAACACCACGATGCTTTTCCCACTTAGCGAATGACTTATCCATAAGATAGTAAGTACGATAAGCAGCAACTGCATTACCAGGCTCTTTATAATCAACAGGCATGGCTTGAGCAAAGGGAGTTAGTTTAGCTTTAGGGAAGCTTAGATACTGACCTTGAGCTTCGTAGATGCAGAGATTGCCTTCTAACGAATGAACTTTTCTAGCGCCATTACGTTCACGATAACGGAAACTATACTCAGATACTAACTGTCTAGTATGCTTGAGTAACCACTTAAAGTTAGCACGAGATTCTAGCGCCCATAATGTACAAGGATGCTTAGCATGCGCTTTAGGGT
>FZLS01000188.1 GCA_900197625.1 Rhodobacteraceae bacterium Water-Bin34
ACCATGCCACCTCACCCACTTAGCTATATGGAATTACCTTATGATCCTGAGTACACACTTTATAACTCAAGACTCACTCCAGAAAAACTGGATACTGCCACAGATGATGAAATGTATTGGGCAGTTCGAACCAATGTGATCTTCCGACACACAGGCGAATTACCGATTGAAATCAGTGGTCCTGACGCAGAAACGCTCCTAAACAAAGTCTTTACGCGTAGTGTCTCAAAAGTCAAACCTGGGCGATGCTCATATCAATTTGCATGCTATCATGATGGCGGCATGATCACGGATGGAGTGTTACTAAGGTTAGCACAAGACCGCTTTTGGATGGCGCAAGCAGATGGCGATTTGTTTAGCTGGTATAAAGCACATGCTGAAGCACTAGATGTTTCAATCCATGATCCAAATGTTTGGGTAAGCCAGATCCAAGGGCCAAAATCATTGAAACTCCTAGCAGCAGTTCTTGATGGATCAATGCCTGATCCTTTCCGATATTTTGATTGCGCAGAAGTAAGCATCGCGGGTCAGAAATGCTGGATTAGTCGCTCAGGTTTCACGAACGAACTTGGTTGGGAGGTGTATCTTCTTCCAGAGACCGATATAGCCGCGATAGGAGATAAAATCATGTCAGTAGGCGCTGAATTTAATATTCTTTTAACAGGTACACCTGTCTTTCGTGCACGTCGGATAGAAGCTGGCCTCTTGAATGCAGGCTCAGATTTTGGAGCAGATACGACACCTTTTGAAGCTGGACTTGGAAATTTTATTGATTTTGATGATCGTGATTTTATCGGACGCAAAGCATTGGAAAATGCTGATAAATCATCCCGCACATGGGGGATGCGTGTGGCCGGTGGTGTTTCTCAGTTAGGTCGAGTAATTTGGATGGGTGAAACTGTCGTAGGGCGTGTTTGTTCATCGGGTTACTCCCCTTATCAAGGTTGTGGGGTGTGTATTGTTCGGATGGATAATCTATCCATTGGCCCAGGCAAAAAGGTACATGTGCTCTGCACAGATGGATCTACCCAAGAGGGTGAACTCTGTTCATTACCAATGTATGACGAAGAGCGTCTTATACCAAGAGGAAAGCTTGTTGATATTCCAAATCACTCAATTGCGTCTGAGTAGCCATGTATAAAATTCAACTCGAATATGTATAAAACAAAACTTACAGAATCTTATTTCCCTGCTCTTCAAGACAAAGCTATAAAAAATTGCACTATAGGAGCAGCTCTGAAAGATATAGCTTTAAGTTATGGTGATACTGAAGCTTTGGTGGAAGTAAAGCATGATGGCAATCTAGGTCGTCGCTGGAATTATAAAAATTTATACAAAGAAAGTTTGAAACTAGCTTTTGCTTTATCAAGTCGATTTAAAAAAGGGGAACACGTAGTAATTTGGTCACCAAATTGCCCTGAATGGGTATTAATTGAGTATGCAGCAGCATTCTCTGGAATTGTTCTTGTTACGGCTAATCCAGCACTTCAGGAAAAAGAACTTCGTTATATTCTTGAAAACTCCCATGCGGTTGCGTTATTTCTTGTACCTGAATTTCGAGGCAATCCAATGATAGATATTGGTGAGAAAGCTGTTGAAGATAACAAAGCCATCCGAGAAACTATTAATATATTAGATCATGATGCATTGTTTAATAACCCAATTAAAAATACAAAATTGCCAAATGTAAGCCCCGATGATGCTGCACAAATTCAATACACTTCAGGAACAACTGGATTTCCCAAAGGGGCAATGCTTTCTCATCTTGGTCTCATTAATAATGCTTATTTTTATTCTAACCGATGCAGTGTCACAAAAGGTTCAACTTGGATAAACATCATGCCAATGTTTCACACCAGTGGGTGCGGCATGGTTACTTTAGGGTGTCTAAATTCTATTTGTAGAATGGTTTTAATTTCTCATTTTGATGCAAATACAATACTTAATCTTATAGCAAGCTTTAAAGCTGATGTAATTCTTGGTGTTCCTACTATGATACGTTCATTATTGGAAGTACAAGAGAATATTCCTCGAAATACTGACAATCTCAAAGTAGTTAGTTGTGGTGGTTCTAACGTAGATTCAGATATGGTGTTGCGCGTACAGAAGGCTTTTGGATGTAAATTTTCTACCCTCTATGGACAGACAGAGTATTGTCCTGTTATTACTCAACATCATTTGACAGATACAATTGAAGATATTTGCAAGACCATTGGTCAACCGATTAATCAAACTGATGTTTCAATTCAATCTATTGAAAAAAAGATTATATTACCAATTGGCAGTGTTGGAGAGATATGTGCTCGTGGCCCTTCTAAAATGTTACGATATTATAATAACCGAGAAGCCACTCATCAAACAGTAGATGAAGATGGCTGGCTACACACTGGTGATTTAGGAAAGATGGATGAAAGGGGCTACATCAAAATTACTGGGCGATTAAAAGAAATGATAATTCGTGGAGGAGAAAACCATTTTCCTGCAGAAATTGAAAATGTATTACGTAAACATAACCAAATTCTAGATATTGCAGTTGTTGGCTTACCAGATAAAAAATATGGTGAGATCATTGCAGCTTTTGTAAAATTTCGTAGCAAACCATTATCGTCAGATGAATTAAAGAAATTTTCACGGCAAGAAATGTCTCCCCAGAAAACCCCTTCTGTTTGGATTGAAATTAAAGACTTTCCACTCACAGGATCTGGAAAAATACAAAAATTTAAATTAATTGAAAATTTTGAAAAAGGTTATTATAAGGAAGTGGTGTAATGAAAAAAATTTTATATAAAAAAGATGGTCGAATAGGCAGAATTACATTAAATCGTCCAGAAAAATTAAATGCAATTGATGACGATATTCCTAATCTATTACAAGATGCAATTATTAAAGCAGAAAATGACCCAGATATTCACGTAATTATCTTATCAGGGAATGGCAAAGCATTCTGTGGGGGTTATGATCTTTCATCTTATGCTGAAAATAAAGAATTCAATAATGTTTATCAGGGAAAAAATTGGGATCCTCTTTCAGACTATAATTTTATGTGGGGAAATACTCAAAAATTTATGTCAATCTGGCGCTGTCCTAAACCTGTACTATGCAAAATACATGGTTTTGCAGTTGGTGGCGGCTCTGATATAGCTCTTTGCTCTGATATGATTTTTATGGCTGAAAACGCTCGTATTGGCTATATGTCAACTCGTGTATGGGGATGTCCTACTACTGCAATGTGGGTTTATAGAGTTGGGGCTGAACGTGCGAAAAGAATACTTTTTACTGGAGACCAAATTACTGGCAATGAGGCTGCTGCAATGGGTCTCGTACTAAAATCTGTTCCTGAAAATAGACTTAATGATGAAATTGAAATGATGGCAAATCGACTGACATCTGTTCCAATAAATCAGTTAGCAATGCAAAAAATGGTAATTAATCAAGCAGTAGAAGCCTCTGGACTTTTGGACACCCAAAAACTTGCAACACTTCTTGATGGTATTTCTAGGCATACACCAGAAGGACATAACTTTAAGAAAAGAGTTGAAGAGAAAGGCTGGAAGCAGGCTGTTGATGAAAGAGACAAAGGCACTTTTGATTGGACTAATAACAGTTCGTTTACAGACAGATGATAACACTTCATTTTGCTTAAAGATGTGCCTTATGGTAAGGGAGCGTAGTAGTGCATAGAAATAACTTGCTTAAGGAGCTAATCAAGCCCCTCAGGTTAAGTATGTACAATTTCTCTGAAAAGAGAGTTAAAAAAAATCTAAGTG
>FZLS01000189.1 GCA_900197625.1 Rhodobacteraceae bacterium Water-Bin34
ACTAGACCCAGCCAATCGTCACTACGCAGAGATACTCAAGCAAGTCGAAGCTGGTGATCTGACAATTGCGGATGCTGAGTAAACAAATATATGCAGCAGGGGTAACTAGTATTACTCCTGTTGTTATTTTACTGCAAAATGTGTTATAGTCCAATAAGTTCAACGCCATGAGGTCTATATGCCACTTATTCCACTAGATATACCATCAGGTGTTTACCGAAACGGGACAGACCTACAATCCAATGGTCGCTGGCGTGATTCAAATTTAATACGTTGGGTAGACAACACCATGCGCCCTATGGGTGGATGGAGAACACGCTCAAACAATGCTGCGGCAGCTCCAATACGTGGCATGAAGACTTGGATAGATAACAGCAATGAGCGTTGGATAGCAGGCGGATCATATAATAAATTATATGTTTGGAATGAAACTGGCATACGATACGATATAACTCCAACGTCACTTACTGCTGGCAGAGATGATGCATTATCATTTACTGGATATGGCGGTAGCTTTTACGGAAGCTATGCATATGGATTAGAACGCCCGGATAACGTAAGAATACAGCCAGCAACATCATGGGCATTAGATACATGGGGCGAATACCTTGTGGGATGCACGGAAGATGATGGTAAATTATACGAGTGGACATTGACGACAGGCACGCCTGCTGCGGTTATAGCTAATGCTCCAACAAACAATCGATCATTGGTGGTAACAGAAGAGCGCTTCATATTTGCTCTTGGTGCGGGTGGAAACCCGCGCAAAGTGCAATGGTGTGACCGTGAGAACAATACACTGTGGACGCCCGCAGCTACAAATGAAGCTGGTGATTTAGAGCTTAATACAAATGGTCAAATCATGGCAGGCATTAAAGTGCGAGGCCAGACGCTTATCCTAACTAGCACAGATGCACACGTAGCAAATTATGTAGGCCCACCATATGTTTACGGCATTGAGCGTGTTGGCTCATCATGTGGATTAGCGGCTAATAAAGCTGTATCAGTTGTTGATGCAGGCGCATTCTGGATGGGCGCACACGCATTTTATGCGTACACTGGTGGTAGAGTGCAAGAAATACAAAGTGAAGTTGCGGATTACGTGTTTAACGATATGAACCGAGGCCAGATTAGTAAGGCATTCTGCGTAACCAATAGCAACTTTGGTGAGATATTCTGGTTTTACCCATCTGCTGCATCTACTGAGAATGATAGATACGTTGCGTTTAACTACATAGAAAACACATGGTATATCGGCACACTTGCCCGTACATCTGGAGTAGACGCAGGTGCATTCAGGAAACCTATCTGGGCAGACGCAGATGATTACAAGATATATGAGCATGAAGTCGGATTTGATTATGGCTCACTGTCACCATTTGCAGAGACAGGCCCTATTATGCTTGGGTCTGGCGATACAGTTGCGTCTGTCACTGAAATGATACCAGATGAGAAAACGCAAGGTGACGTTAATGTGACGTTTAAGACACGCTTCTATCCAAATGGCGCTGAACGTGATTACGGGCCATACACAATGTCAAATCCTACATCACTAAGGTTTACCGGGCGTCAAATGAGAATGCGTGTAAGTACAGTTGCGTTAGGCGATTGGCGTGTTGGCGTAAACAGGCTTGATGTTATTGCGGGTGGGCGCAGATGACGCAACAGCAAAGGCCACCAGAACCATATGGAGATGATTGGAAAACATGGGGCAGACGCCTCATGCAGTTTATGTCCCAGACAAGATCACCTCTCGTTCAACAAACTGGTGGCGAAACCGCAGCTGACGATGGTACACTCATGTGGGATCGTGAATATAAATATCCAGTTGTGAGCGAAGGTGGGGAATGGCGTCAAATTGTAGTAGAAGGCGGACACGCTAACTTTATTAAAACATCAGACGTTACACCAGTTGCGGCAAATACGGCATACAAGCTGACCTATGATGCACCATCTGGCAACTCAAAGATTACACAAGGTACGCCAGCAAGTAGAATTGTATTTGAAGAGGCTGGGGAATATGTATTATCGTTTTCAGCGCAAATATCATCAACAAGCGCAAGCACAGTACACTTTTACTTTTGGCCTAGCATAAATGGTACAGCGTCAACAGATGGTGCTATGACAACTGCACTACATCAGAATAATGCTACAGTTGTTACATCCAGAACGCAGATATTTACTGTGGCGGCTAATGATTATCTTGAGGTAAATTACATGATAGATAATACAGATGGATTTTTAAATTACACAGCTGCATCATCTCCAGTACCAGCTATACCATCCTCAACATTATCAATAACGAGGACGCACGCATGAATGAAGAATTAGAGAGATGTAAGCCTTGGATTGAAGCAGCTTTAGAGTATTCTGGTGGTACACATGACTTTATCGATGTTGCTGAAGGAATATATAAAGGTACTATGCAGTTGTGGCCTACGCCAAAGGGGTGCATAGTAACAGAAATTGTGGTATATCCACGTAAACGAATGTTAAACGTGTTTCTTGGCGGTGGTGAATTGGATCAAATTTTGGATATGCACAAAGATGTGATACAGTGGGCTAAAGCGCAAGGATGCACAGCACTAACCATGACGGGGCGTGTAGGCTGGAAAAAACCATTGGCGAAACATGGCTGGAAGCAGCTACATTCGTCTTATGTTAAGGAGTTTGAATAATGTCAGGTGGCAAAGGCGGATCAACATCATCAAGTGTTGAAATCCCAGAATACATTGAGAAAGCGGCGCAGCGTAACTTAAATAAAGCTGAACGTATTTCCCAACTTGGTTATGTCCCATACTATGGCCCAGACGTAGCTGCATTCACTCCAATGCAACAAGCCGCGTTTCAAAACACTGCTGACGTTGCTGGTGCATTTGGAATGGGCGCTCCAACAAGCCAGCAAGATATAATGGGTGGCATGGGAGCGCCTACACAATATGCTGGCGGCGTAAGTGGTTATTCATCAGCTCCAATATATGAGCAATCTTTAAATGCGCTTGCAATGGAAAGGCCAGCACAAAAAGCATATATGGATAGCTTCTTTATTAATCCATATTCTGGCGCACCCGGTTCAAACGCGCCAATGCCAATAGATTACAATATGTATCCAACATATGCAGAGACACAGCGCGCAGCGCAAGACGCTTTGACAATGGAAGATATGCGAAGAAAATCTCGCAGTGATGAAAATCGTCAAAGGTTAGATGATTTAATGGGTCAGCAAGTTAGTGGCTCTTCTCTTACGCAAAAAGAAATGGCTAGGTATGCAGAAACTATAGCACCCGGCAGCGGTTATGATCCCACTACACAGGTTTTAAACGAAGCCCAGAGAAGATATGTCGAAAGTCCAGAAGGCGCTGCGGCTAGGTTAGCCCAAGAAGATATAGCAATGGGTGCTGTAGGCTCAAATCAAATGGGCTTTTATGATAACTTGAAGATGTTGCAAAACCAAGAACCATCTTTTCAAAATCCATCAGGCGGAATGGCATACTATAACACCTTCCCAGACGCAGATGGAAACCCTACTCGAAGAGGTTATGACAGCACCGGCGGTTCATATGGTGGATCACTTGTCACTGGTAATTTAAGCGGCAATTTAACAGGATTACCAGAAGTGGGATTATTAGGCTTTGGCGGCGGTATTGCTGACAATGTTTATTCAGGCATTAACTTTGAAGGCGCAGTTGATACGCAGAGTAAGAACTTTGCTGAAAGTGCCGGCTCTACAGGTGAAGAGGGTAATTACACGTTATCTCC
>FZLS01000182.1 GCA_900197625.1 Rhodobacteraceae bacterium Water-Bin34
ACGATCTGGATCGCTTAACTCCTCGTTAGTGAGGTTCTTCGGTAGCCGTGCTCCATATCCGTTTTGACGCATGGTGTCCGCTAGACGACCAAGCTGATGCACCGTCTGTAAGTCGTAGTTCAGCTTTGTATTGACGTTGTAGTCAGCGTCCAAGTAGCTGAAGTTAGTTGGATCATCGCTATAACCCCACCCTGCTGGACCTTTTGCATCAATGCTGCTTGACAGCGATTGAATGTGGTCCATATGGCTAGGTCGCCCAGGAGGGAATATCACCGACTGTGCTGTTCCCATCGAACCACCCTTTTGCTGTAGCCACTGATTAAGAAAGACATCTCCCCTCTCACCTAAATAAGCAGCCTTCTCCCTACTGGGTAATGAACTGAATACCTTGTCTGTCCCTGGAATCAATACGGTGTCTCCCCGACTCCCGAGGATTGCACCTCCACCTGACATTGCTGCCGCGATTGGCTTATCTGCCTTTCCTTTGGTCACTACTGCACCAAACCGCGCCAATGCTTCTGGTGTGACCTCCATACGGTCATTAATTGCCCTGTATCCCTCATAGTCGTTGTACCTGTGGGCTAAGCCCATATCTCTTGCAGCTCCTAGCTGGCCTGTAGCGCCTGTAAAGCGCTCCGGATACAACTGAGCTTCTACTAGTTCACTTGTAGTGCTATCGACGACTGAAGGGCTGTACTTGACGTAGTCCCTCCCATAGGGAGACGGCACCTGATCAATGTTGATCCCTCCCTTCTTGTTGCGTATAACGTCACCTCCCTCAATTCCCACGATGCTGCCATCAGGCCCATATGTGAGCTTTGCGGGGTTACGTGCACCAAGGCGGGTAATACTCTCTTCAACATTATCTGCAGTCAACTGATCACTAGGGAAGACATAATCCATCTCCCTCGTCTTGCCATATCGAGTAGATCCAGTCAGGTCGTTTAACAGTGCATCTGCAGCTGCTTCCAAACGATCTCCACCTAACTGTTTAGCAAGACTAATTCTTGACATATTACATATGACTTATATCTATTAATCTTATCAACATTACTACAATGAATAATATCTACTTAAATAGAGATATGAGACGATTTGCCGCCGATCTTTTCAAGGGCGCTGAACTAACCCCTGCTGATAAGCAAGCAATCGTTCATGCATTTGATGTAGATGACACTCTTACTCGTAAGCCTGAAGGCTTTGACAACACTGGTCTGACTAAAGATCAATTCTTTGATGCTGCACGGGACTTTCCTGCTGACGAAGCAGTCGTAGAACTTGCGCAATTACTTGCAAGCAAGGGCGACCGCATTGCTATCGCTACAGCACGTCCTGCTGAGCGCCTTCAAGAAACTATCGAATGGCTCCAACGGCACAACGTACCGTTTGATCAAATCATGCTAAGCACTGGTGGTGAACCATCCGGTGTTGCTAAGCAAGCAATGCTTCAAAAACTACAAGAAGATTACCGCCAAGTCGGGACACTATTCGATGACTCACCATACAACATTCAAGGCGCTCAAATGCAAGGCATCGATGCAGTACATCTGAAAAAGAATGAAGATTACTGGGACGCTCACCCCGAAAATGTGTGGGCTTACGGGAAATAAGTATGCTCAGTGCCCTAACACAAGTTCATGAAACTCCCGTATCATATGATTAATCTTGTATACAACATCTTGAACAAATATTTCCCTATAGACTATAAATCAACGCTAAATTAAAAGCGTTGAATATAGTTAGAAATGAAAGAAACAACTGTAATCTACGGTCTAGCAATGTATTGCTTAGGTATGATTTTCGGTATTATTATTCCTACCCTTCATTGAACTATCCATCACAAGAAAGATTAAAAGAACTACTCCACTACAATCCTGAAACTGGAATTATAAACACGGACGAAAAGGCTATTACAAAAGAAGCAACAAAAATGTAGCCAGAGTTTATATCGATGGCAAACAAATCTATATAGGCACTTTTGATACCGCCTACGCAGCACAACAACATTCTCTTAATTATGAAAACTCTTAAAGCCTTAATTGCAACACTAGCTGGACTAGCAATCGCTGCTCCCGCCTCAGCTACTTCATGGGCTGATGTCAATGAACTACAAGACCTCGTAACAGGTACTGGTACCAAAATTCAGAAGCTTGACTGTCCTCAAGGACGAATGGGCTTTTATCAGTTTGATAAAGCTAATAATATTGACCGTCTTGTTTATTGCAAGAACAACGTCGATATGACTGACCCTGATGCTGTCTGGGAAGTACTAGTACACGAAGCAACGCATGTTATGCAAGTTTGTCACGGAGGACCTGTTATGAAAGACACTTACGTACCCCGTGTGCTCCGTGAGCTACAGGAAACTGCTCCTCACTACTATGCCATCCTTCAGCAATACAGAGGCGACCACAAGCGCATAGAGCTTGAAGCCTTCTGGATGGAGTTACGCACACCTTCCGTTCCTATGGATTGGATGGTTACTTACTGCTATCAAGAATAATTGATGGACCCCTAAGTCCTTAAACTGGGCGCTTACGGCAGACTGGGATTCGACTTCCCACATCTCCATCAGACCCATTAGTGAAGTGGTCATCACGCCACCCTGTCACGGTGGTATCGCGAGTTCAAATCTCGCATGGGTCGTTTGAAAAGATTCCGCCCTAATGGGCGGTTTAGTTCTTTGTGTCCCATACATGGCACACATGAACTTCGAATTTGAGATGGTCTCTATTCCTAGACACCAACTTGATCATCTGCTAATCATGATGCGTCGCTCTGAAGGCTACTGTCGCAAGGCACGGCCTATTAGATGGCCTCAATCACAAGAGGACATACATGCAGAGCCCACTGAGTTTTACGCAGGTGCATCTGGTTATGCAGGTGCAACATTGCGCGAGGCTATTCAAACAATTGAATCCAACCTTCCGATTAACTGACACAAATGGCTGGCCTATTGGCTAGCCTATTTTTTAGTGATCTATACATTTAATAAATATGTGCTCATTACTTATGTCAGTCTTTATCGTTGGCGCAATTGAAAGCAGCCCTGGTGTCATGACTGTTGATTATATGGACGTAGACCAAATATCAATGACTTACATTCAATAGTCGGCACTAATTACTATTTAGTCCTAGACTCTATGAATGAACAAGCAAGAACTACGCGACAAAATTCTTGACGAAATAGATGATGTTGAATATCGCTATCACGTACTACCCCACTCAGGACTAATAGCCGACTGGTTTACTCACTATTGGGACCTAGCAGAGATGATCTCTCAATACTTTGACGAGCCATTTTATAAGCCGCAAAAGTCTTCTGCAGACCAAGTAAAATAGAGTTATCTAATCTCTATTGCTATGGGTAAGAACAAAGACAGTAAATACAACAAACTTGGTTACTTCGGTAAGCGAGAAGCTGATAAACGTATGGCTGAACAATACGGTATTGACCTTTCTCAATACGGTAATAGTGGACGTCCTGGCGCTTCTTACGGCGGTAAAAAAGACTGGGACGACTTGTCAGGTGATGTAGCATCTGCTGCTGCTAACGACTACGACCTACGCCGTTCTATTGAAGCCGCTCAAGCCAGCGGAAATAAAAAAGCACAGAAGATTGGGAGCATTAGCAATGCTTCCGAAGCTTATGCTGCTACTCGCTTTATGGAAAAAACCCATAAAAACCGTATGGGTAACACCGGCAACTATGACGGTGCTAATGACCAAGGTAACGTTACTAAATACTGGAACGATAAAGCTGACAATTTCCTTATGAGTAAGATTGATGCTTTATCTAATTATGACGACGAGCAAACTAATACTGCTATTACGCCTGATACACCTGAAGAGCCACATGAGCTTTCATTCGCGCTTTCGAAGCAAGCAGGGATCCTTGAAGATTGGGAAAAAGGCTATGGAGCTGGAGGAAAAT
>FZLS01000194.1 GCA_900197625.1 Rhodobacteraceae bacterium Water-Bin34
ACGGGCCAACCCAATTCGTTTGGTTATGAATCTAAGGGTTCCCTTGAGGCTCACACAGAGGCTCGTACAAGCGCGATAGCTTAGCTTATCAACTCGTGTGAGCTATGGAGTTTGGTGCCTAATCAATCAAGGTTGTGAGTAAAGCCAAGGGTGACTTTCATGGTTAATCTCCTGCCTCCCGCAAAAATTTTGGCCCCAAAGGGAAACTTTTTGGGATTTAGGTATGTACTTTATTATGAGGGGGTTTGGTCATTTTTATGTAGCGAAATTATCTAAATGTAGAATTCACGCATCAGTAAAAATGTGGCTGTTAAGTACCGTCTCCATAAAAAAATTCGCCAAGTTTGTACCATCCGCGTCGAAAAAATAGTCCCACAGCGACGTCAGAACTTAAAATATTGATTTCGGATCGAGGCGCTAAATCAAATTCTTTCAAATCATAAGGCACTCCATCGACAAAGCTATCAACCGTATTGAATAGAACTTTATTACGGGTATCGTTGCTTATCGTTATCTTAAAATCCACACTGGCGGCATCAAGAGAGGCAAAAACCAAAGCGTCTTCTATAGAAGACATCGCAAGGTCTAATTTATCATTTTTTACGATGTAAACTATAAAACTACCGTCACCGACTGGTTCAAGAAACATTCCGATCAGCCCATTTGGTGAATGGTTGCTGTTCTCCGTTAGCAGAGCAACACTTGTTTTAAATTCGACATTAGCCTTTGCAAAAAAACCGTCTTCGTCTTGAACGCAAGATTGCAGGTCACCTTCCATTCCAAAGCTATTTAATATTCCAAGTACTTGGCTGATCTCGGATTGACACTCGTCAATACTGGAGGTCGGGACACTCATGAATAATGGCAGTTCGATAGGCGTATCGCCATCAATTACATCTTGCATATCACGAATATAAAAAGTTGGTGTGACGTCCAACTGACATCCAGATACTGCAAAAAAGCAAAGCGCAAAAATAGTGTTTCGCATTTTAGAGACCCCCGATATATCCATATATTTTGGCAAAGAACCAACTAAACTACAAACTAAATCTTTACCTTGGAGTCCCACCTGCAAAACGGGCCAACACAATTCGTTTGGGTATGAAGCTAGGGACCCGATCAGCCTAACAGAGAGGCCCGTACAAGCACGATAGCGTAGGTTCATGAAGTCGTATTTGATTGCACCAACCTACTTTCACGCTCTGTAAGGTTGTCGCTTTCCATACCGTGGAACGTCCAGAATCTGTTTGTACTTCAAGCTCATGGTGTTACCCACCGAGGCATCGATCGTAGGACGCCTTGCGTATCCCAAGCTGCTCCTGAACCTGCACATGCTGCACACCAGCCTCAACTAATGATTTGACCTTGTCTGCCTGTCGCATAGCTATCGGAACACGACCCTGATACTTACCCTTAGCCTTAGCTCTTTTGATGCCCTCGACCTGACGCTCTCCCATCATGTTACGCTCGAACTGTGCGACAGATCCCATGATGTTAAGGATCAGTTTGCCTGTCGCTGTCGTGGTATCAACTGTCTCACGGGCCAGCGACAGGATGACCAAGCCAGCACCTTTGGCTTCAATCTGCTGTAGTAATTCACCCATGTGCATCACGTTACGAGCCGGTCGGTCTAGTTTGGTAACGACCAACTTGTCACCCTCACGAAGCATATCAATAGCTCTGTCGAGTTCACCCCTTGTGGCTATGGCTGATACCTGCTCTTTGAATGTACGCTCACAGCCGTAAGCTTCTAACGCGACGAGCTGTGCGTCAAACCCTGCTTGCTGGTCTGTGGTGCTCGTTCTGGCATATCCGATAAGCATCTTGCACGCCTGTGGGCTCATATGATTTTGGACCTAATGAGACTACCGCTGTGTCAGAACTGAGGTAAGCAATTGAGACGGATTGATGCTATAAGAGGGTATTAGAATTTCTCAAACGGGTGATGCACTTGGGCGTGGCTTATTGAGACGTATTTCAATCTGGTAGTTGTATTTAACGTCAGCTTAGCTAGCATATCTATGTAACCAAGTTGCAAGGGGGTATAGTAATGCGACATCTTTTAACAATTTTGACTGCAATTGGTCTGGTATGGGCTACGTCGGCAGTGACTGAACCCGCGCTTGGTGTTTGGAAGTCAGAACCGGGAGAAACGGGTGGGTACATCCATGTCAAAATCATGCCGTGTGAAAATAATTTATGCGGAATAATCACAGAAGTCGTAGGTAATGACAATCGTTCGATAATTGGCCGTAACATCATCAACGATATGAAAATTAAAGGTAATGGTAAATATAATGGTGGTACAATCTGGGCGCCCGATACCGATAAAACCTATAGATCACATATGATACTTGATGAAGATGTGCTTACCGTTAGCGGATGCGTGGCAGTGATTTTGTGTCGGGGGCAAAAATGGACGCGCCTAGATTAACGTACCCCCACAGTGGAAATTAAAGCCCACGGCGAGGCCAAAGGACTAAACTCCTGATAATGCTTCCTAAGCTAAAAGGCCACATCACTCGCTTTATCCCCTCGTGGGAACGACAATCATAGCATTGGGGTGGTTAACTATTGTTATTCAATGGGGTGGGTGGATGATCCTCTAGGATTGATACGAAAACTATACCAACAGGCAGCCCTGTGCTGAGTGCATATCGGGAATACCGCATTGTATGATGTGAAAGTCTATAACCTTGGATAAACGCGCTCAAGAAACCAAGGAGATTAAAATGCTCACTAAAATCTACAGAGCGATCATACTGTCCCAAGCCTCAAGTGCCGCAAACCGTACAGCCGCTTACCTCTCTGACCGCCAGTTGAGTGACTGGGGATACACTCGTGGGTCCTTCGCACCAGCTATGGTTGCACAAGTTAAAGCTGATTTTGACGCAGCAGATAACGCACAAGCTGCTAATGCTGGGTTCCAACCCGTAGCCTTCAGCGAACTCCCAGCTTAAGCCGCTCATTGTTGCTCACAAGCGCACCATACAGAAAAACCCTGCCGTATTCTTGGCAGGGCTAGTGTGTGTCGGGGGAAATATGAAGCGTCGTGTAGTTATTAACGACTTTCCTCACAGAAACTTTAATTGGTTACCGATAGTGGTATTACTTTATTGATATAAAACTGATGACATAACGTATGTCTTAATAACTAGTGGTTCTATGACTTGAGAGGTGCGAGGGCCTATAGCAAGTCTTTTCTTTAACGCTTGTAAAATGGTGATCTCTCTCCGCTCACTATGCGTTTGTCCTTACAACCTCTCTCTAGCGTGAAAGCGGGAGAGAGAGGTCGCCCGTCATTTTTAACACAATATTGGACCAACTCTGGAGGTATTTCGGCATCTTGTGTCCTTCGAAAGGTTAACCACACACGTTTAATACAACAAAGCCATAATAACGTGATCCGTGTGAACGATCTGATGCGGATTTATCCTTCACGCAACCGCCATAGCATCTGGTTCTGTGTCGCAGTGAGGCCAATACCAAATTTGAAACGGTTTTTGAGCTCATGGCATCGCACGGATATGCCGCATGGGGCATTGACGAAGCTGCACATCAACTTGTGCCGCTCACCTCTGATAAAGCGCTCGCGGTACAAGCTGGTGAGATGAAAACAGATATGAGCAATTTCCTTTTCACAGCGCGA
>FZLS01000089.1 GCA_900197625.1 Rhodobacteraceae bacterium Water-Bin34
AATGCAATGCTTGGAAAAGGCAATGCAGCCTTCATTACTCAAAATGCAATCCTAGGTAGAGATTTACCTGAAAATGGTCCTAGAGAGCATTATATGAGGGCCACACTAAAATCGGATAATGGCACACAAACAGTAGAGCCATTTGATAAACAAGACAGTTCACTATTAACTGTTTTATCAAAAGCTAACGCCTTATTGGTGCGCCCAGCAAATGATAAAGCAAAGATAAAAGGCTGTAATGTTAAAATTATACCATTAAAATAAATGATATAATTTATTATAAAATTCTTAAAATTAAAATTATTTGACACAAAACAAGAACAGTTGTAGAACTTAAGTGTACATATAAGAAACAAAAAGAATTAGGAAGCTAAAATGCTGACACGTAAACAACTAGATTTGCTAGAATTTATTCATAAACGCTTACAAAAAGATGGTGTTCCACCAAGCTTTGATGAAATGAAAGAAGCTCTAGATTTACGTTCAAAGTCAGGTATTCATAGACTAATTACAGCCTTAGAAGAACGTGGATTTATTCGTCGTTTAGCTCATCGAGCTAGGGCTATTGAAATACTGCGCTTACCTGAAAGCATAGAAGGTGGTGGTTTTCAGCCCAGAATTATTGAAGGTTCTTTAACCCCACCACCCGCAGCGGCACTTCCTATTGAAGCTGCAAATGCATTAACGCTACCAATAATGGGGCGTATAGCTGCTGGAACACCCATTGAAGCCATTCAACAAGTTTCAAATAATGTTTCAGTCCCAGGTGAAATGTTAAAAAATTCAGGCAAACATTACGCACTTGAAGTTAAAGGTGACTCAATGATTGAAGCTGGCATAAATGATGGCGATATTGTTGTTATCAACGAACAAAATGATGCAGAAAATGGTGACATTGTTGTGGCGCTTGTTGATGATCAAGAAGCAACCCTAAAACGCCTTCGTAAGAGAGGTACTGTCGTTGCTTTAGAAGCTGCAAATCCTGCATATGAAACAAGAGTATACCGCGATGATCAAGTAAAAGTTCAGGGTAAATTAGTTGGCTTAATTCGCACTTATTAAATCAATAAAATTTAGTAATTATCTATGTTTAAAGCATGAAAATTAGATATTTATTTTAGTTTAAACATTATCCAGATTACTTGTGCCATAAAATATGTCACTTATTATGCCAATCTATTGCCACTTATACATCTATTGCATAATAGACGTGTAAATCAAATCTTATGATTATTAATAGGTTAATTAAAAATGTCAGATCAACAGGTTATAACTCGATTTGCACCCTCTCCAACGGGATACCTTCACATTGGTGGCGCGCGAACTGCACTTTTCAATTGGCTTTATGCAAAAGCAAATAACGGGAAATTTTTATTAAGAATAGAAGATACAGATCGTGAAAGATCTACACCTGAAGCGACTGCGGCAATATTAAAAGGTCTTGATTGGCTTGGACTGGATTATGATGGTGAGGCATATAGTCAATATGAAAGAGCAAATCGGCACCGTGACGTTGCATTAGAAATGGTAAGAAATGGGCATGCTTATAAATGCTTTTCCACTGTTGAGGAGATTAATGCTTATAGAGAACAAGCTGCATTAAATAAAAACCCATTGCCGTTTCAAAGTCCATGGCGAGATGCTGATCCAAAATCTTTTCCTGATGCACCATTTGTAATCCGTCTAAAATCTCCAAGAAACGGTGGGATATCCATCAAAGACAAAGTTCAAAAGAAGGTAAGTTGGGCTGCAACGACCTTTGATGATCTTATTATGTTGAGATCTGATAATACTCCGACATATATGCTAGCAGTAGTTGTAGATGACCATGATATGGGTGTTACCCATATCATCAGAGGTGATGACCATTTAATCAACGCTGGACGACAATCACTGATATATAGTGCGATGAATTGGAAAATTCCAGAATTTGCTCATATCCCACTAATTCATGGGGAAGATGGCAAAAAATTATCAAAACGACATGGCGCTACAGGAATAGACGAATATGCAGCTTTGGGATATATGCCTGAAGCAATAAGAAATTATCTTTGTAGACTTGGCTGGAGCCATGGTAATGATGAACTTTTTAGTACTGAAGATGCAATTAATTGGTTTGATTTTAATGGAATTGGGAAGTCCCCTTCAAGATTAGATTTCAAAAAATTAGACAATGTTTCAGCACATCACATTAAAGTTTCAGACCCAAAAATACTTTTGAGTGATTTATTTACCTATGCAAAAGAGATAGATGTAAATATTTCAGAAGATCATAAAGAACAGATTATTAAATCAATACCTTTACTCAGAGATAAATCAAAATCTCTTGTTGATATTTTAAATAAATGTCACTTTATCTTAGCTACACAACCTATTGATTTTGATGAAAAATCATTAAATAATTTAAATTCGGTATCCATTGGTATACTAAAGGAATTGACCCCGTTACTATCAGGTGCTACTTGGACATCAGAATATTTAGAAGCATTAGCGAGAGAATTTGCTGAAAGCCAGGGAATTGGACTTGGTAAAGTAGGAATGCCATTAAAAGCGGCACTTTCTGGCAGAATAAATTCCCCTTCAGCTTTTGGAATGATGGAAATATTAGGTCATGATGAAAGCATAGCGCGCATAAACAATGCAATAAAAACTAATTAATATGTTTATAACATTTTAATTAATAAAGAAGACATGCACATAGAGCAAAGTGCAAAAAATTAATATAAGGGAAACACATGGCAGATAGTAAGTTCGCAAAATTAACTATAAACGATAAAATAATAGAATTGCCAATACACTCACCCACTGCCGGACCTGATGTAGTAGATATCACAAAGTTATACGCAGAAGGTGATGTTTTTACTTATGATCCAGGATTCACTTCAACAGCTTCATGTGAAAGTACTATAACGTTTATTGCAGGCGCCAAAGGTGAATTACTTTATCGCGGATACCCAATCGACCAACTTGCAGAGCAATCCCATTATTTAGAAGTATGTTATTTACTTCTTTACGGAGAATTACCATCTAAACCAGAATTGATTGAATTTGAAACTAGAGTAACAAATCATACAATGTTACATGATCAAATGAACCATTTATTTCGTGGTTTTAGACGAGACGCGCATCCAATGGCAATTATGTGTGGAGTTGTGGGTGCTCTGTCAGCTTTTTATCATGACAGCATCGACATTTCAGATCAGGATCAGCGTGAAATTGCGTCAATAAGAATGATTGCTAAAATACCTACTATAGCCGCTTATGCGTATAAATATTCAATTGGGCAGCCATTTATCTATCCTGATAATAATCTAGACTATGCATCTAATTTCTTAAGAATGTGCTTTGCAACTCCCACTGAAAATTATGAGGTAAATCCAATCTTAGCAAAAGCAATGGATAGGATATTTACTTTACATGCAGATCATGAACAGAATGCTTCTACTTCTACTGTAAGACTTGCTGGATCATCTGGAGCAAATCCTTTTGCATGCATTGCAGCTGGTATAGCGTGCTTATGGGGCCCTGCTCATGGTGGGGCAAACGAAGCTTGTTTAAATATGCTTCGAGAAATTGGAACTGTAGATAGAATTCCTGAATATATAGCACGAGCAAAAGATAAATCTGATCCATTTCGCTTAATGGGTTTTGGCCACCGTGTTTATAAAAATTTCGATCCTCGCGCAACAGTAATGAAAGAAAGTGCTGACGAAGTTTTAGAACTTATGGGTATTGAAAATAACGAAACATTGTTAGTTGCCAAAGCTCTAGAAAAAATAGCATTAGAAGATCCATATTTCATAGATAAAAAACTTTATCCAAATGTTGATTTTTATTCAGGCATAATATTGGATGCAATGGGCTTTCCAACATCAATGTTCACTCCAATCTTTGCAATGTCCCGTACTGTTGGCTGGATTGCACAATGGAAAGAAATGATTGCTGACCCAAAACTTAAAATTGGCAGACCCAGACAGTTATATACCGGTGCAATCATGCGAGATTATATAAAGCCCGATAATAGATAGATAAGATAATGGATGAATAATAATTTTAGTTAATCATCCATTATTTCTTTTAGCCTTATCTTTTCATCATCACTAAGTTTTTGCGAAATCTCAGGGTGTTTTACTCTGGTATATCTCCAACTAATGACACCACCGATAAGCAAGAATAACGGACCTGATATCCAGAGTAATAAGTTCTGAAAAGATATTTTAGGGTTTAATAGAACATATTCACCATATCGGTCTGTAATGAAATCCAATACTTCTTCATTGGTATCCCCCTCTTTAATTCTTTCACGAACTAAAACCCTCAAATCTTTTGCAATTCCAGCATTCGAGCTATCAATATTTTCATTTCTACAAACCAAACATCGTAAATTTTTTGATATTGAGCGCGCCCTATTTTCATACTCTACATTTGTTAAGATTTCATCCGGTTCAACTGCCCACGATGCCGTACAAACAAATATTATGAATAATGCTAATCTAATCATATTATTTTGACTTTGATTTAGTTGTTAAAGCAAAACGTAAGCGCCTATCACTCATACTTAATAATCCCCCAAAAGACATTATCAAACAACCTATCCATATCCATACTGCAAAAGGCTTCACATATGTTCTAATTGTCCAACCACTATCTTGAAAATCACCCAAAGCAACATAAAGGTCTCTTTTTAGGTTACTATTTATTCCTGCTTCAGTTGTTGGCATTCTCTGCACAGGATAGAAACGTTTCTCAGGCCTCAAAGTTGCAACCAACTCACTATCGAAATAAGCACTGATTATCCCCATATCTGATGAATAATTCTTACCATTAATCTTATTCACATTATCAAAGGTAAATGTATAACCACTAACTTCAAATGTTTCACCAATTTTAGCCACACGTATGTCTTCAGTTTCCCAAGCAGTGATTGCTGAAATACCAAAAATTGTTAGCCCTAATCCTATATGAGCAAAAGCCTTGCCCCAGTCAGCACGAGTAAGATTTATTAACCGCCTCATTCCAGCTAGTATGCCATTTTCAATCATACGACATCTTACTAGAATGTCAGTAAAAGCCCCTAATATAACCCAAGCCGACAAAGCCAAACCTATTGGTGCTAGAATTCTTCCACCTGTTTGCAAACTCCAAATCAATAACCCTATCGCTACGCTTAGTGACAAAGCACCAATTAGCGGACTTCCAGCTTTAAAGACATTCGCCCTTTTCCATGGCAAAACTGCGCCTAAAGGCAAAAAAATTGCTAAAATAACCATAAATGGAGTAAATGCGATTTCAAAGAACGGAGCACCAACAGATAGCTTTCTTCCTAATATTAATTCAGCTATCAAAGGCCATATTGTTCCAATGAAAACTACTATTGTTGAAACAACAAGTAGCAAATTATTTAAAATTAGACCACTTTCACGGCTTATGGGGCTAAATACTGCACTTGAACGCAAACTATTTGCTCTAAATGCATACAAGGATAACGCACCACCTATCGCTATTATTAGTATAAGTAATATAAAAACGCCACGCTCAGGATCATTTGCAAATGCGTGAACAGATGTAATCACACCCGACCTCACAATAAAAGTTCCTATAAGTGAAAATGAAAAACCCAAAATAGCTAATAAAACGGTCCAACTTTTCAGAGTTTCTCGTTTTTCTACAACAATTGCTGAATGCAATAATGCGACTGCAATAAGCCATGGCATGAATGATGCATTCTCAACCGGGTCCCAGAACCACCACCCTCCCCAGCCAAGCTCATAATACGCCCACCACGACCCTAATGCGATACCTATAGTCAACGTTATCCAAGCGAGAAGAGCCCATGGACGTACCCACCTTGCCCAAGCTGCATCAACAGAACCTTGAATAAGTGCAGCTATTGCAAAACTAAATGTCATAGATAAGCCAACATACCCAAGATATAAAAAAGGTGGATGAAAAGCTAAGCCAGGATCTTGTAGTAACGGATTGAGGTCCTTTCCATCAAATGGAGGAAAAATGAGACGCTCAAATGGGTTTGATGTAAAAAGAAGGAATGCAATAAAAGCAACTCCTATCATTGCTTGCACAGATAAAACACGTGCCTTTAGTATAATTGGCAATCGATTTCCAAAAACAGCTACCAATGCACCATAAAATGCTAATATTAAAATCCATAAAAGCATTGAACCTTCGTGGTTGCCCCAAACCCCGGAGATTTTGTAGAGTAGAGGTTTTAAAGAATGTGAATTGCTTGCCACAAGTTTGACAGAGAAATCAGACGTTACAAAAGAGATTGTTAACATTATGAATGCAAAAAGTATTAATAAAAATTGTATTATTGCTGAAGGTCTTGCTGCATCCATCCACCCGATGTAGCCCTTTGCAGCTCCAAGCATTGGGATAATCGATTGCACAATAGCTACCATGAAAGCTATTATCACGGATAAGTGCCCAAGTTCTGCTAACATTCAAACTCTCCAAATTTATTATAGGATATAAATTTTTGTAATATTGCTCAATGCGATTTAGTGTCACTTACAATGTGATTTGCATCATGATATATCACTAAAGCTTATTCTTGAAAAACGCCTTGTTCCTTAAGAGCATCTGCAACTTCTTTTGGCATGTAATTTTCATCATGCTTCGCCAAAATCTCTGTAGCGTGAAAAACCTTTAATTTTAGACTTCCAGTAGCAATCATGCCTGTACCTTCAGAAAACAAATCAGGAAGTATTCCTGTAAATTTTACAGCTACATCATTAGTGCGATCAGTTACTATAAAGGCTATTTTATCCCCGTCTTTAATTAAACTATTTTCTTTTACTAGGCCACCAATTCTGAAGATTTCATTTTCACTAATCTCTTCAGAAACAACTTGAGTTGGACTTCTAAAAAATTCTATGCCATCTTTAAATGCAAAGCCAATCAATGAAGTTGCAATTATTAGGAAAAATATAGCAATTACAATTAGCTGTATACGTCTGCGTTTTTTTAATCCAATAGCCATTATGGAAATAAAGGGGCCATTTCAAGCCCCATTTCTTCTGGAAGGCCTAACATTAAATTTGCATTTTGCAAAGCTTGCCCTGAAGATCCTTTTGTTAGATTATCAAGTGCAACAATTATCATAGTACGGCCAGAAATTCTATCACCAGTTACCCCAATATGACAAAAATTTGATCCTCTTATATGCCTTGTACTTGGCGTCTCCCCAAATGGTAATAATTTTATAAAGTATTCTTTTGAATATATCTTTTCAAATTCATCATAAATTAATTTGGGATCACCTTTTACATAAACATTTGCTATTATACCTCTATTTACAGGTAATAATGTTGGCGTGAATTGTATCTTTACAGATTTTCCTGCTAGTTTTGAAAATTCTTGGTCAAATTCAGCTAAATGTCGATGGGTACCACCAATCGCATATGGATGTGAACCTTCAGAAAGCTCTGAATGTAACAATCCTTCTTTTAATGTGCGCCCTGCTCCACTCACACCAGTTTTTAAATCAATTATAATATCTTCTAAGCTAATTAAATTTGCTTTTATAATTGGTCGCAATGCATATTGGCCTGCAGCAGCATTGCAACCTGTCCCTGCAACAAGTCGTGCTGACTTAATAGAATCCCTATAAAATTCTGTTAATCCATAAATAGCTTCTAATTGTAAATTTGGTGCCTGATGTTCACAATCATACCATTTTAGATATTCACTTGTATCTCGCAGTCTAAAATCGGCAGATAGGTCAATAATCTTTAAATTGTTTGGTAATTTGGATATTATATTTTGACTTGTAACATGTGGTAAAGCACAAAAACATAAATCAATATTGTTAAAATTGATTTCCTCAGTTTTAATAAGTTTTGGTAAATTTAAGTGACGCAGATGCGGAAATACTTCTGACATCTCCATTCCAGCTTTTCGTTCAGCACCAAGAGCAACAATATCCATAAAAGGATGCGAAGAAATTAACCTTACAAGCTCGGCTCCTGTATACCCAGAGGCTCCCAAAATTGCTATTTTTTTACTTTGGGTCATTTAATATTCCTTATTAATGCATTGCATTTAAGATACTTTTTATAAACATTCAATCAAGCAGATTTAAATAACATTTTTTTACCTAAGAACCGAGTTGCAGCCAAACTTACTTTATCGACATCTCCAGTAGTCAAAAATAATGCGTCTCCCTTTTCAGTAAATCTTGGATGCCTATTTAGATAATGCATCAAACTTTCTGCTACAATACGGCCTTGTGAATAAACTTGTACATTTGATCCCAAAGCTTTTTCAAAACATTTTTTTAGAATAGGATAATGAGTACATCCCAAAACAGCAGCCTGTGGGTTTGGCATGCGTCTCAATAATGCAGATACATGAGATTGCACTAAAGCTTCAGCAAGCTCAAAATCATTTTCTTCTATTGCATCAACTAATCCGCCACACGGTTGAGCTTCTACGTCCACCCCTATTGCCCGAAACGCTAATTCTCTTTGGAATGCCCTAGTTGCTACTGTTGCAGGAGTTGCAAAAAGTGCTACTTGTTTTACATCAACCTCTTTTGGTGATGAATTATCCCCCCATTGACGTTCAGTAACTGCTTCAATTAATGGAACAAATACGCCTAAAACCCTCTTATTTTCTGGCAACCATTCCTCCTGCATTCGCTTTACAGCAACTGCAGATGCGGTATTACATGCTACAATTACTAAATCACAACCTGCATTCCACAACCTTTCAATGGCATTTTGAGTGAGTGAATAAATTTGTTCATGATCACGTACACCATATGGTGCATATTTATTATCACCAAGATAAACTAATGATTGATCTGGAATTCGAGAAGCAATTTCTTGCTGAACAGTCAATCCGCCTAACCCACTATCAAAAATACCTATAGGCATATCATAACTTTCAAGAAAATATTCATATTAATATACGCTCATTAATACAAAAACATTATAACAAAAAGAAAGTAATTATCTTTTACTATATAAACTCGAAGAAAAGTTTAGATGCACTTAATTAATATTATGATTTATTGATATTTTTAATCCAAGGTAAAATTGCAGAAAAATCAAGGCCGGATCCATTATCTTTTTCTACAAATGACTCATAAATATCTGCTGCGGCTTTGCCCATTGGAGTAACAGCTTGAACTTCATGAGCTGCTTGTTGAGCTAATCTCAAATCTTTGAGCATTAAATCAGACGCAAAACCTGGTACATAATCGTTATCAGATGGACTTTGAGGCCCAATACCTTTTGCAGGGCAATAAGTATTCATGGACCAGCTACTACCCGAAGATGTGCTCACAACATCATACATTGCTTGTCTATCTAGGCCTAAGTTATCAGCTAAAGAAAATGCTTCACATGTAGCAATCATGGTTACACCTAATATCATATTATTACATATTTTTGCTGATTGACCATTCCCCGCTGCCCCACAAAACACTGATTTTTGACCCATTATATTAAACAAATGCGCAATTTTTATATAGATGTCCTCTTTACCACCAACCATAAAAGTCAAACTTCCAGAGTTAGCTCCAACCACCCCACCTGAAACAGGCGCATCTAAAAAATGGATTAAATTCTCATCTGCTATTTGATTGATTTTTTTTGCAGAAGCTACATCAATAGTCGAGCAATCAATCAAAACAGATCCTTTTTGCATTACTGGCAAAATATCAAATGCAACCGATTTTGATATCTCACCATTTGGCAACATCAATATAACAACATCAGCATCTTTTGCTAAAATTTTGGATGAAAACCCTTGAGTTAGCTCTTTTGGAACATCTATTTTGGCATCATAACCAATTAATTCATGGCCAGCTTTTGCCAAATTTATAGCCATTGGTGCGCCCATATTCCCTAGGCCAATAAATCCAATTTTCATAAAACTTTTTCCTATAATGAATCCAAACCATACCAAAAAATGTTAATTAATTAAAAATCATTTTCCCTCTTTTAAAAATGGTACCATAGAGCTCCATACACCATCATTCCTAAAGCGGTGGAAAATAGCAGCTGAAACATGGATTGCAATCAACCAATACATTGTAGAAATTGAAAGCTCGTGTAAACCAACA
>FZLS01000191.1 GCA_900197625.1 Rhodobacteraceae bacterium Water-Bin34
ATACAAGAGAGCTAACAGGATTGTTTATGTATTTCCTGGTGCAATTAATTCGAGAGCATGAAGCTGACAACCCACAAGAGGTTTATCAGCTTGTAGCTGATCGTTGCCAAGCAGAAGCTAATCGGCTAATGGCTTTAGATCCTACTCGGAACCGCTGATATACGGACCCTAATGGGTCCTTTATTTCCTATTGCCTATATGGCATTCACTTACTTTTTATTATGACAATCGCTAATCCCACTTCAATTCTTACTGAGTTTACTGGTGGCTCCGTTGCACCGGTTGATTACGACCTGCTTATTGGAGTTGGTGTAATGAAAGAATCTGACGCTGTATTTTTTCGGTACGAAGACTCCAAGCCTATTCCTCTTGTTAATCAAGCAAATGGCAAGCCACTACAAACATTCAAAGATGTTGTCTGCTATGGCATTGAAGTTGTACATGACATTGGTACATTCAAAGCATCAAAACTCAATCTCAAGCTTCGTAGCCCTGTAGGCTCCAAGCTTTGCTTTACCTCTGGTGTAGAAACCATGTGGTCACAAGCTGTAGTCACAGCACTGATGGGCATTATGGGGTCAACAATGTATGACTTCAATACACCCTTTACCTTCTGGTCCAAGCGCGGTGATCAGGGAATGCGTCCATCATTTGCCAATATTTACCTAGATGACGAGCGTGTTTCTGACAATCATATGTATGAGCAGCTCCGTGACCTGCGTTCTGACAAAGACAAAGAAGGCATCATTAAAAGCGTTACTGATGCAGTAGAAATTCTTTCTGCAGAAATCTCTGGTGTTCCTACTGAAGTCACTGTTCTAGATGACTTGCGTGCATTGCCTGCTGAAACAAAGAAGGAGGACTTCTGATGCCTGTTAAAACTGACTATGAGCGTGAATACATCTTTGATATTGACGCTTATTTAATTGAAAACTATCCAACAATGACGATGGCTATTCGATGCTCTGTCTGTGCAATGGCACTAGATCAGCTCGAATCTGAGACTCTCGAATGGATTGTGGATGGATGTGTTTCTGAATATGCGCAAACTCAATTGCAATTACAAAAGAAAGAAGAGGAGGAAGAAGAAAACGAATGACGTCACGAGCAGTTACCGAACTGCTGGCTGCTAGACGTTATCTCAACAGTGTGCTCCTCCAATTATCTATTGATGGGGAGCACATAACAGCATGTCGGCTACTTGAACTACTTGATTACTTTGCAGAAAATCCCACCGAATACATCCAATTCACAAATGAACGTTGAAAAACTGCCCGATTATGACGTGCTCGATGTCGTACTCCTGTGCCATGCAGCACTGGCCCAAGACTCACCAGAGTTTCCTACGCACTATCTCAACCAGATACTCAACATCATGTTTGGTTATCTCACTAGCGAACAGCGCCAGGATGTCGAAGAGTACCTTCTTGACAAAAAGTATCTGCCTCCACTCAAACTCCACCTGCCTAACTCATGAAAATGACTGAAGTACAACGGGATCATTTCCGTACATTCCTACGCTCTGCTTTGGATAACAATATCCATGATGAGGTTAACTATTACTTAGAGAACCTTGCAGACTGGCACTTCACCGAAGAACAAATGGAGAGTGGCGCTGTACAAGAGCTGCTCTTTGAAGAATCTCAATTAATCAATATAAATTTTGTAGACGAATGAGAAAACTAATGTCTGAGATGGAAGCAATCCCTGTGACTGCTCCTGAAATTCGCACTGTCTTTAACCCAGTCACACTGGAAGAAGATGAGCACCTTGGCTATCAAGCTGAGATTCAGTACAAACGTAAACCACCTGCGGTTCGTTTGATTATGTGTGATCGATTAGACACAGTAAATGTCGGTGAACCTGTCATGATTTCCTATCATATGGGAATGAAGTGCTATCAACACGCACGGCATTTAGTAATATCAAATGATGAGAACTGCATCGGTGGTTTTTATTACACTGACGGGAGGGAAGCTTGAAATCTTTTATAGAAAGCTTCTTGCTGGATTACCTAGCAGATAATCCAGACATCGCATTATCTAATGACGACATACCTGTTGTCACTGAATATATGTGGATGAACTTTGATTGTTCAGATATGTATTATCAATTTGAACGATTACTTTCTGCTTACCTTGCTAACAAATGATGAAAACTTACGAACTCTATGTATTTACTCAAGAGTCTTGTGCTCCCTGCACACGTCTCAAAGAGCACGTCAAAACTCTCACGGCAGCTGAGCAAGCTGAGCTCCACTTTGTGCCTCTTAAGACGGCCTCTGGCCAGCGTACGGCGCTTGCGGAGGAGCTATCGGTGGAACTGTCACCAACGCTCGTTGTTGTACACGAGGAGGTTGCTTGCCAACTCGATGACGACGGCGACGAAGACTGCGACTATGTCGAAGAATCAGTCGAACGATTCGTGGGGGCGAACTCAATTATCGAACACCTCCAAGCAACGCTAGATGCATATACATACGCTCATCCCGAATGACAGAAAACGAACGTGAAGAGTTCATATTTGATCTCTCTCATCACATGGTTAGTAAGCTTTCTCATGCTGGTATATTTGCTATGGCAGTAGACCAAATGTGTACTATTCTTGCCAGGGAAAGTGATGAGCAACTCTGTAAGATTGGTCCATCCAATCTTTATAAGAAAGACAAAAAGAAGCACAAAAAAGTTAAAGGGTTTTAATGCAGCCGGAACAATACTTGCTCCTTATTGGTGAGCTTCATGGATGCTCTCAGCACCTTAGTGCAATAGATGAGCTTGACGACCGCGAAGTAATTAACGAGATGATCGTTAAATACAACAAACTATATTTCAAATCAGTGAAAGAATATGAGCAAAAAAGCAAATGTCATTGAAGCAAAAGGTGTCATCTTTAAAGAGAGTGGCAACGGATTTTTCAATGTTGAATTAGACGATCCAGCAGAACATAAATGTTTGTGTAGAGCATCGGGTAAATTAGTTACACGTAAGATCCAGCTATTAGTTGGCGATCGAGTTACCGTAGAACTTAGTCCCTTTGATCTATCAAGAGGACGCATTACATTGAGAGAAAAATAAATGAAAAAGAAAAAGTTACTTAAGAAAGTCAAAGCTCTTGAAAAATCTTTTGAAGCATTGATCAATGTAATTCAGATTGCTGACACACAGCAGACTGCAAAGATTGCAAAGATTACTGAATTCGACAAGTCCTTACAAGGACAGATCACACGTCTCTGGGCTCACGTTCAAAGTGAAAATAATTCCTCATATGATGATTTAAAGAAACAGATTGGAAAAATTTGGATGAAACTTTCTGAGTTAAATTAATTGCTACACTTAAGAAACCCGAAAATTTATAATGACAAATGTGAAATCATCTATACTTGATCAAGCAGTGGCTTTCAGACAAGTATTCAATCAAGAGATCCAACCTAGTATGGTTAGCTGTAGCTTCGTCAAAGAACGGCTATTTGACATGCAGGTCAGACTCATTGCTGAAGAAGCTAACGAATTCCTAGAAGCGTGCGCTGAACTAAAGAAACGTCCCAATGATCCACGTTGTCACATCAAAGTTCTTAAAGAACTGTGCGACCTAATCTTTGTATGTTTTCAGTTCGCTGCTACTTATAGCCTCAGAGCTGATGATGCCATGGATCGAATCTATGAATCCAACATGAGCAAACTTGATGATGATGGCAAGCCAATGTATCGG
>FZLS01000198.1 GCA_900197625.1 Rhodobacteraceae bacterium Water-Bin34
AAATTAGTATTGTTGGAGGCATAAGACCTGCAAAAAATTCATTCCAAAGTTCTGAGAAATGAAAGTTTTCAGCAGTGTCTAAACGGTATAAAGCCATGGATTTGTATGCGGTGAAACACATAAATAATAGCCACATTGAATGGTAGAAGATTCCAAATCCCAATTCATTTGAATTCGTCAATTGTACTATAGCCCAAGCTGCTTGGACCGCTACTGCAATTGGCACCACGATACGCAGGATCGTCAAATGCTTGAATGCACGATAGGCGATTAGCAAAACTGCGATCAGTGTGATTAGGCCCCCGAAAGGAACGAACCCCAAGGCGCCGCCTAGAGCCAAGCCGAACACCCGACAAATTCCCAGTACACCCATACATATCAGAACAACTTCTAGCCCATAGTTCTTGGAAGTTTCTGGTTGATCTTCTTGAGCTAGAATTGGACCTAATGTTGGATCGATCCAGCATCGACCCAGTGTGTAAACCAAGTATAGCGTCGCTAAAATGGCACCTGGAATAAAGGCTCCGCGAAACAAATCTAATGTTGAAACGTCCAAGACAGGGCCCATCACGATCAACATGATTGATGGTGGAATTAGGATTCCTAAAGTGCCGCCTGCTGTTATTGTACCTGCTGCCAATTTTACGTTATAGCCTGAACGGGTCATTGTTGCACCAGCCATAATACCTAGAAGGGTAACTGAAGCGCCAACAATGCCAGTAGCGGCGGCAAATATTGTAGAAACAATCAAAACAGCTATGTATAACGAGCCCCGTATACGTGACATAATCATCTGGATTGATGCAAATAAACGTTCCATTAAGCCTGCAGCTTCCATGACGATACCCATTAAAATGAATAGTGGAACGGCCATCAGTTGATCGTTAAGCATGGTTGAATTGGTGTTGAGAGTCATCAAAAGAGTGGTCAATTTAAAGTTTGAGCCCCAAATCCCGAATACGAAAGCCAAAAAGATCAATGTGAAGGAAATTGGAAACCCAATAAAAATTACGAATAACATAGCGCCCAGCATTATCAGGCCAATGGTTGGTTTTGATAGGCTAAGACCATCTCCGATTACCTCAGAAAACCAGTCTGCAATTGGTAAGGCATTCGGGTAGAAAACTGAAATAACTATTACGCTGACGATGATGAAATATGGAAATAATCCTTTAACAAATATTGCCTCACGCTCTTTGCCCATTTTGTGAAAAGCTCGAAATAATTCTGGAAAACCTTGCAGCAAGAGCAATAGTCCACCTACCGGCATAGCTAAGCGAGCTGGCCAAAGGAGTGGTCCCCAAGTACTGTCAAAAGCCGTCTCACCGGAATTGTAAGCAACGAGCCAATATTGTGATGCAATTATAGTGAAGAAAGTCATCGATGGAATAAAGAACGCCATATATAATACTGCGTCAACGGTAGCCTGCGTTTTATCACTCCAATTCCGATAAATAAAATCAGCACGGATATGCACGCCACGCATTAAGCCATATCCTGCCGCACCCATGAAAAGCACTCCCGCAATCATGCGGCTGATGTCATAAGCAAAAACGGTTGGCCCTAACCCTAAGTTCCGGGCTAGTTCGTCCCATCCATAGCTCGACATGATTGCAAAAGAATTTCGGGCAACCACTTCAAACACTACTACTCCGATTAACGGAACCATAAGTAAGCACAAAAGTTTGCCTGCCCAATCGTTGATAATATCGATTGATGCAGTAATTGGCCTCTGCCAAGGCGTCATATCATCTGGTGTTTCCCCGGGCCGTTCAGCACGGCGCTCAGCAATTAGCTCATCAGCTATTTCTAGCTTTTTTGGATCAACTTCTTCAGCCATCCGGCCCTCCCATGGGTTTCATTTGCAGAAATTTTTCTAATTTCTTCTTGTGAAAACTTTTATATAAAGTGCTTTCAAAAGAAGAAATACGAGGCCGTTTGGCCTCGTATTTTTATGTTTTACTTCAAGCTATCAGCGTGTGCCTTGCCTAGTGCAGCGTTTGAAGCCTGTGCGCCAGCCCAGAAGGGAACCGCAACGTCTGCAAAGTCTTTCTGAGACTGCCAAACTTCAGCAAAGAATTCGTTTTCTGCAGCACCTTTTTCAAGGAGCGCCTTCGCAGCACCCATGTATGCTGGGAAATAATCCGCTGGAGTATCGTGCAAGATAACGCCGTGGTTGTCTGTGAGATCTTTAAGCGCTTTTCCGTTTGCAAGGATACGATATGACATTGACTTTGATAGAGAAGCATTAGCAGCTACTTCAAGGGCTTTTTTCTCGGTATCTGTCAGGGCATCATAGAAGTCTCCGTTTACATACAGGTCAGCATTAACCACGACCTGGTGAAGACCCTGCAGGTAGTAATGCTTCAGAACTTTTTGAAATCCAAAAGCCATATCTGCCACTGGGCAGCACCATTCAGCTGCGTCGATTGTGCCTTTTTCCAAAGCGGGGAGGATGTCGCCTCCACCCATCGCTACAGAGGCGACGCCGATGTCTTTATAAGCTTGTCCAACCATGCCTGGAGGGGCGCGGAAACGGTATTTGCGGAAGTCGTCCATGGAGGCAATTGGCTCAGAGAACCAACCTAGTGCTTCTGGACCCACGGGTTGAAGCATGAAGCCTTTTACATTGACTCCCATTTCATCCCAAAGTTGGTCATACAGTTCCTTGCCACCACCATATTGGAACCATGACAAGAACGACAGTGCGTCCAGGCCAACGCCGGCGCCAGCTATGGGAGCACCAAAGAGGTTAGCAGCGACGTGTTTACCGCCCCAATAGTGTGTCCAAGCAAAGCCACCTTCAACCAGCCCTGCATCCACGGCATCCATAACATCTCTGGATCCCACCACTGCACCAGCAGCAAGAACTTCAAGCTTCAAAGATCCGCCAGTCAAGGCATAGACGTCTTCGCCAAAGTCCCTCACCATTTTAATCTCGTCACCAGTGGTTGGTAAGACTGATTGAATGCGCAGTACTTTTGTATGGCCATCGGCAAACGCCGCTGGCGCAAAAGCCAAGCCTGCCACAGTAATAGCAGCTGTCTTGACGAGTGTTTTCAGGTTAAACATTTAAGTTTTCCTCCCTTACGTTGTGCCCTCATCGTATTGTTTTAAGACCCGGGCCGAGGGCACACCATCGGGTCGTAGAGTATTGGCATCATAAAAATTTTGCCAAATTCCAATTCTATTTAGTGGCTTTTACTGATCTCCCAGCCTTCCACGAGCCCCAAGAGGGGCCCCACGCCGTGGTTAATGTCGAAAAAGCCACGGAACATCATTTCACCGGCCACGTAGAGTAGCACAATCAATCCCAACCAGGATATCCATGGATAATTTGTAAGCAACTTCATAATCAAAGTGGCGGCGAACGCCATGAGTATGATTGCTAATCCCAGACCGAAAATCAAGATTTGCTTGTCGCCATCGGCAATTGCGGCCACGGCGAGAACATTGTCGAGGGACATGGACACATCTGCAATCGTGATCGAGATGAGAGCGC